>JBDLRG010000023.1:0-3703 GCA_039800125.1 Actinomycetota bacterium | reverse complement strand
GTGGCCCTGCGCCCCGGACGGCGCACGATCGTCGTGGACGTCGACAATTTCCCCACCGACATCTACATCGCGGCCTCGGTCGCCGAACGGCACGGTCTCGAACTGGTGGCCGTTCCTGCCGACGAGATGGTGTCGCGCATCGGCCCCGACACCGCGGTGGTCACCGCCACCCACGTCGACTACCGCTCCGCGCGCATCCTCGACGCCGCCACGATCACCGCCGCAGCCCATGCCGCGGGCGCTCTCATGGTGTGGGACCTCGCCCACACGGCCGGCGCCGTCCCCATCGACCTCGCGGGACTCGGCGCCGACTTCGCCGTCGGCTGCGGGTACAAGTACCTGAACGGCGGACCCGGCGCACCGGCGTTCATCTACGCGGCGCCGCGTCATCTCGACGTCGCGTCTCATCCCCTGCAGGGATGGTGGGGGCACGCCGAGCCCTTCGCCTTCGAGGTCGACTATCGACCCGCACCGGGCATCGCCCGTTTCCTCACCGGCACGGCGAACGTGCTGTCGATGAAGGCGCTCGAGGGGGCTCTCGAGGCGTTCGCGGGTCTGTCGATGGACGCCGTGCGGGCCAAGAGCACCGCGCTCACGGGTCTGTTCGTCGACTTGGCCGAGGAGCACCTCGTGCCGCGCGGCTTCCGCCTGGCCTCGCCCCGGGAGGCGGCCCTGCGGGGCAGCCATGTCGCTCTCGGGCACCCCGGGGGCAGGGCCCTCGTGGACGCGCTCGCCACCCGGGACGTCATCGCCGACTTCCGGCCCCCGGATCTGCTCAGATTCGGCTTTTCCGCCCTGTACAACCGCTTTTCCGACGTGGTGGCCCTCGTGGACCTGTTGGCAGAAAGCCCATAAAAACGGGCTCTGTCCATTGAGTAGAGGGGTTTTCCCCAGTATTCTTGACGAACCACAACCCGGCGGCTTCCGTCGCCCTTTCCCCCAGGGAGAAAACCAATGAAGAAGAGCCGTGTTCTGCGCATCAGCGCAGCCCTGCTCGGTCTGTCGCTCGTAGGCGTTGCCTGCGGCGGCAGCGATGACAGCTCGGAGACGACCGCCCCCGCGGCGGAGTGCACCGAGTTCAAGTATGCGCTTGCGCTTCAGTTCCCCGAGACCGGCGACGCCGGCAACCTCGGTGCGCCGATGCTCAAGGGTGCCCAGCTGGCGGTCGACGAGTTCAACGCCGCGAATCCCGACATGTGCGTCGAGATCGTGAAGTTCGACACCCAGGGCGATCCGGCGAAGGCCCCCGCTGCTGCGCAGTCGGCCATCGACAACGCCAAGATCCTCGGCATCATGGGCCCGGGCTTCTCGGGTGAGACCGAGGCCGCCATGCCGCTGTACGAGGCCGCTGGTCTCGCAGTGGTGACCGGTTCGGCCACCCGTCCGAGCCTCTCGGACCAGGGCTGGAAGTCCTTCCACCGCCTCCTCGCCAACGACTCCGTGCAGGGTCCCGCCATCGGCAAGTACATCGTCGAGGAACTGAAGGCCACTGCTGTGGCCGTCATCGACGATGCCAGCTCGTACGGCAAGCCCCTCGCCGATGAGGTCGCCACCACTGTCGGCGCTGCCGTCACCGTGCGTGACGCTGTCGATCCGAAGGGAACCGACTACTCGGCCGTCGTGACGAAGATCAAGGATGCGAATGTGACCGCGGTCTTCTTCGGTGGCTACTACGCCGAGGCTGTGAAGATCTCGACCCAGCTCCGCGATGCGGGCGTCGAGGCCACTCTGCTCTTCGGTGACGGCGTCAAGGACCAGGCCGGCTATGCCGATGCCGCGGGTCCCGCCGCTGACGGTGCCATCATCGCCTGCCCCTGCAAGGACGGCGAGGGTGACCTCCTGACCGCCTGGCAGGCCAAGTACAACGAGACTCCCAGCACCTACGGTGCCGAGTACTACGACGTGGCGAACGTCTTCCTCAACATCATCAAGGCCGGCGCGACCACCCGTGAGGCTGTCCTCGCGGCCGTCGAGACCTATGACGGTGCTGGTGTGACCAAGCAGATCAAGTTCCTCGAGAACGGTGAGGCCACCGAGGCCGGCACCATCTTCTTCTACGAGGTCAAGGACGGAAAGATCACCTACCTCACCTCGATCCTCTGAGATCGGGGTAGGTGAATCCGACCACCACAACGCCGGAAGCGGCCGGGAACATCGGTTCCCGGCCGCTTCTGCGTTAGCCTGTGCCAACTTTCGTCACATCCGAGGAACGCCATGCGCGACTGGTTCATCTACCGCACCTTCTGGGAACTCACGGTGACCGGCGTCGTCCTCGGTCTCATCTACGCCCTCGTCGCGCTCGGCTACACGATGGTCTACGGCGTGCTCCGCCTCATCAACTTCGCCCACTCCGAGATCTTCATGGTGGGCACGTTCGGGGCCCTCGTCTCCATCACCCAGGTGTTCGGCATCCCCAAGTTCGAGAACGGTGACTATCCGTTGCGCACGGGTTTCGTGCTCTTCGCGATCCTGGCCGTGGCGCTCCTGCTCGGCATGCTGTTCTCCGGCGCGGGCGCGGTGCTTCTGGAACGCACGGCCTACCGACCGTTGCGTGGCGAGGGCGACATCATCGGGGCGGTCGTGCTGGCCTTCCTGACCGTCTTCATCCTCTCCTTCCTCTTCACGAACGACACGAAGGTGAACCTGCTCGTCTCGGCCGTGGCCACCGGGCCGGTGGCATGGGGGTACCTGGGCATCTTCCGGCGCGGCCGCAAGGCACCCCGTCTCGCCTTCCTCATCTCGGCGATCGGGGCGTCGATGGCCATCGCCGAGGCCGTCGCCATCTGGGGCCCGGACGAACGGCGCATCTACAACACGCCCCGCGTGCTCGAGAAGAGGACGATGTTCTCCTTCCTGGGCACGGATGTGCGCGTCGACTACGTCATCGTCGCGGTCGGAGCCGTGCTCATGATGGTGTCGCTCCTGCTCTTCGTGAACCGAACCCGGCTCGGCCGCGGCATCCGGGCCGTGGCCCAGGACGCCGAGACCTCCCGCATCCTGGGCGTCAACGTGAACGCCGTCATCCTCGTGACGTTCCTGCTCGGCGGCGTCATGGCGGGTGGCGCGGCCATGATGTTCACGCTCTACTACGAGACGACGCGCTTCAACATCGGGTTCCTCCTCGGCGTGAAGAGCTTCACGGCCGCGGTGCTCGGTGGCATCGGCAACATCAAGGGCGCCGTGCTCGGCGGCATCGTGCTCGGCCTCGCCGAGAACTACGGCTCGGCGATCTTCGGGGGCCAGTGGAAGGACGTCATCGCCTTCGTCGTGTTGCTCGCGGTTCTCATGTTCCGACCCACCGGCATCCTCGGTGAGTCGCTCGGAAGGGCGCGCGTATGACCCCGGTGTCGTCCCTCGGTGACTGGTTCCGCGCCCGCACACGGCGCCGGCCGTCCGGCCCGTCCCCGCTCGAGGCCCTGCCCCGGCCCGTGCGCGCCGTCGGGGTCGTCGCCCTCGTCGCGGCCTTCTATCTCATGCCCTTCTGGCCGGACGTGCCGGTTCTCGGCTGGATCATCGACACGCCGGGGACGAACTTCAACTCGGTGCTCACCGACCAGATCCTCGTCTTCGTGCTCGTGTCCATCGGTCTCAACGTGGTGGTGGGCCTCGCGGGATTGCTCGACCTCGGCTACGTCGGTTTCTACGCGGTGGGGGCCTACACCACCGCCGTCGTCACGACGAGTTCGTGGAACTGGCCGTGGGG
>JBDLRG010000022.1:0-13955 GCA_039800125.1 Actinomycetota bacterium | reverse complement strand
GAGGATCTCGGCGATCTGCACCGCATTGAGCGCGGCACCCTTGCGCAGGTTGTCCGACGACACGAACAGAGCCAGTCCCCTGCCGTCGGGCACGGACTGGTCGCGGCGGATGCGTCCGACGTAGCTCGGATCGCGACCCGCGGCCAGCAGCGGCGTGGGGATGGCGACCAGTTCCACCCCGGGAGCGGCGGCGAGAACCTCCGCGGCCCGCTCGGGCGAGATGGGTCGGGCGAACTCGGCATTGAGCGAGAGGGAATGTCCCGTGAAGACCGGCACCCGCACGCAGGTTCCCGACACGGCGAGGTCGGGGATGCCGAGGATCTTGCGCGTCTCGTTGCGCAGTTTCTTCTCCTCGTCGGTCTCGCCCTCTCCGTCCTCGACGAGCGCACCGGCGAAGGGCAGCACGTTGAAGGCGATGGGCCGGGCGAACGTGCGCGGCTCCGGGGCGGCGACGGCGGCACCGTCGAAGGCGAGGCCGGCCGCACCGTCCACCATCGCGCGCATCTGGGAGTCGAGTTCGTCGACCCCGGCGAGGCCCGCACCGCTCACGGCCTGATATGTGCTGGCCACCAGCCTCACGAGAACCGCCTCGTCATGGAGGGGCTTGAGCACGGGCATCGCCGCCATCGTCGTGCAGTTGGGGTTGGCCACGATGCCCTTCGGGGCTGAGCGGGCCAGATGACCATTCACCTCGCTCACCACGAGCGGCACGTCGGGGTCCATGCGCCACGCGCTCGAGTTGTCGATGACGACCGCACCGGCGGCGGCGAAGCGCGGCGCCAGTTCGCGGGAACTGGTCGCCCCCGCCGAGAAAAGGGCGATGTCGAGCCCGGACGGATCGGCCGTCGCGGCATCCTCGACGACGACGGTGCCCCCGCGCCAGGGCAGTTCGGTCCCGGCCGAGCGCGCGGACGCGAAGAAACGGATCGACTCCACGGGGAATCCGCGCTCGTCGAGGAGGGTGCGCATGACGCTCCCCACCTGCCCGGTTGCCCCGACGATCCCGATCCTCATTGTTCGCTCCTCCGCATGCGCGCGCTCGCGCCCCTCGAGGCTAACGGCGGACGCCCTCGGGAGTCCCCGGGATTACTTCCTCTCGGGGAGCGGCGCCGAGTAGACCGAACCGGAGTCGAGCCCGAAGGCGGTGTGCAGGGCGCGCACGGCGGGCTCCATCTGTTCGGCCGCCACCACCACCGACACGCGGATGGTGCTCGTGGAGATCATGTGGATGTTGATGTCGTTGTCGGCCAGAACGCGGAACATCCTCGCGGCGATACCCGGGCTCGTCTTCATTCCAGCCCCGACGAGGGACACCTTGGCGATCCCGTTGTCGTGGGTCACCGAACCGGCACCGATGTCGGCGGCCACCCGGGACACGATGTCCTCGGCGACCTTCATGTCGGCTTTCGGCATGGTGAAGGAGATGTCGGTGAGACCGTCGTTCGATGTGTTCTGCACGATCATGTCCACGTTGATGTTCTCGGCCGCCAACTGCTCGAACAGTGCCGCCGACACCCCGGGGCGGTCGGGGACGGCCCGCACCGTGACCTTCGATTCCGAGGCGTCGTGGACGACTCCGGAGATGATGGGTTCCTCCATGGCGTTTCCTCCTCGAGGTGTCTCCCCGCTCACCCACGTTCCGCGTTCCCAGGTGAAACTGGAACGGACGTGGACGGGGACGTTGTGGTTGCGTGCGAACTCGACGGAACGCAGCGCGAGGACCTTCGATCCCGCGCCCGCCATCTCGAGCATCTCCTCGAAATCGAGGTGCTCCAGCTTGCGGGCCCGGGGGACGATGCGGGGGTCGGCGGAGAACACGCCGGTGACGTCGGTGTAGATCTCGCACACGTCGGCTCCGAGCGCGGCCGCCAGGGCGACGGCGGTGGTGTCGCTCCCACCGCGACCCAGCGTCGTGATCTCCTTGTCGGTGGACACGCCCTGGAAGCCGGCGACGACCGCCACCTTCCCCTCCGACAACGCCTCGCGCACGCGGTCGCCCTTGACCTCGAGGATCTTGGCCTTGGTGTGCACGGTGTCGGTGATGATGCCCACCTGCGAACCGGTGAAGCTCACCGCCTCCACGCCCGCACCGCTGAGTGCCATGCACAGGAGCGCCATCGAGATGCGCTCCCCCGTGGTCAGGAGCATGTCCATCTCTCGACCGGGGTGCACGTCCGACACCTGGTGGGCCAGGGAGAGCAGGTTGTCCGTGGTCCTGCCCATGGCGGACACCACGACAACGACGTCGTTGCCGTGGGCGCGGGTGAAGGCCACGTGATCGGCGACGGCCCTGATGCGGTCCGGGTCGGCCACCGACGTGCCCCCGTACTTCTGCACGATGAGAGCCACTGTGGGCGAAGGATACCCGTGGGCGGTTAGCCTCCCTTGCTCGTGGGTACCGCAAAGAGAGAACGCAAGAAGGCCAACCGCCAACTGGCGCGCCAGGCCCAGGACCGCAGTCGTCGCCTGTCGGTGCTGCGTCGTCGCGGCCTGATCGCCGGAGTCGGTGTCCCCCTCGTCGTGCTGGCGTTGTTCGGGCTGGCCCGGCTCCAGGACGATGGCGACGGTGCATCCGTCGTCACGACCACCACCCTCGGCGGGAGCACCCTCATCGGCGACACTCCGTGCCCGGCCGCCACGGGAGAGCAGCGCGTCTCGACCTTCGAGAAGGCACCGCCGATGTGCATCGACGAGGACCGCACCTACGTCGCTCGCATCGTCACGACCGAGGGTGAGATGACCGTCGAACTCGACGCCTCCGAGCGTCCCGTGACCGTCAACAACTTCGTCGTGCTGGCCCGCTACGGCTACTACGACGGGACAACGCTCTTCCGCACCAACACCGACATCGACATCATCCAGGGCGGCGGCCTGTCGAACATGGACGGCCCCGGGTACACCATCCCCGACGAGGGCGACGGATACACCTACGAGCGCGGACAACTCATCATGGCCAGGTCGTCGGCACCCGATTCGGGCAGCGCCCAGTTCTTCTTCGCCACCGGCCCGAAGGTCGCTGCCCTGAACGGTCAGGGAGACTACGTGCCCTTCGGACGCGTCACCGAGGGTCTCGACGTGCTCGACCGCATCATGGCGATGCACGTCGGTGCGGGCGGGGGTGCCGAGGGAGCGCCGAGTCGCACCGTCACCGTGCGCTCGATCACGATCACCGAGTCCTGAGGACCCCGACCGGGGCGGGCGATGCCCGCGGATGGGGGCCGACGCGGCTGCCTTGTTAGATTCGCTGAACCTGCACGAGCCCCACGGGAGAGCCACACCATGAAGACAATCGGAATCTGCGGATCGGGAATCATGGGCTCCGGCCTCGCCGAGGTGGCCGCCAAGGCCGGTCACGACGTGGTGGTGCGCTCCCGCAGCATCGACACCGCGCGGGCCATGGTGGACACGATCGCCAAGGGTCTCGACAAGCAGGTCCAGCGGGAGAAGATCTCCGCGGCCGACAAGGACGCGATCCTCGGTCGGATCCGCGCCACCGCGAGCATCGCCGACCTGGCCGACTGCGACCTCGTCATCGAATCCGTCGTCGAGGATCTCGCGGTGAAGAAGGCCCTGTTCGCCGACCTCGACGCCGCAATAAAGAAGGACGCGATCCTCGCCACGAACACCAGCACCCTTCCCGTGGTCGAGATGGCCATGGCCACGTCGCGTGCCGACAAGGTGTGCGGCATCCACTTCTTCAATCCCGCGACGGCGATGCCCCTCGTCGAGGTGGTGCGACCCATCACCTCCTCGGACGCCACCATCGATGCCGCCAACGCCTTCGTCGCCGCCTGCGGCAAGACGGGCGTGCAGGTGAAGGACCGGGCGGGTTTCATCGTCAATGCGCTCCTCTTCCCCTACCTCAACAATGCCGTGCGCATCTGGGAAGCCGGCACCGCCTCGATGGAGGACATCGACGCGGCGATGAAGGGCGGATGCAACTTCCCCATGGGTCCCTTCGCCCTGCTCGACCTGGTCGGTCTCGACACGTCGCTCGCCATCCTCGACGCCCTCCACGCCGAGTTCGCCGACCCCAACTACGCCGCGGTGCCGACACTGCGTCGCCTGGTGACCGCCGGAAAGCTCGGGCGCAAGAGCGGCGCCGGCTTCTACACCTACTGATCCGCCGCGCGTCCTCCGCCGACCACGACCGTGCCCGGTCCGCCCTTCGATTGCGAGTGGGGCTTTCCGCCGCCGTTCCAGTGGCCCGACGACGACGTGATCGCGGTCGGCGGAGACCTCTCGCCCGACACGCTGCTCCACGCGTACTCGCACGGATTCTTTCCCATGCGCCTCGACGCCGGCTCGGGGCCGCTGGCGTGGTGGTCCCCCGTGCGGCGCGGCATCTTCCCCCTCGACGGCCTGCGCATGACCCGTTCGTTGCGTCGCAGCTGCAGGGACTTCGACATCACCGTGGACCGCGACTTCCGATCCGTCATGCAGGAGTGCGCGAAGGGACGAGCGGACGGCAACTGGATCGAGGAGGACTTCGTCGAGGCGTACTGCCGCCTGCACGAGATGGGATGGGCCCACAGCGTCGAGGCCCGGATCGACGGGCGCCTCGTCGGCGGACTGTACGGCGTGCGCATCGGCGGCTTCTTCGCCGGTGAGTCCATGTTCCACCGCGAGCGCGACGCCTCCAAGGCGGCGCTCGTGGCCCTCGTGGGGATGATGCGCCTCGACGGAATGGTGCTCCTCGACACCCAGTGGTGCACGGAACACCTGGCGAGCCTCGGCTGCACGGAGGTGCCCCGGCTCGACTACCTCGCCCTGCTGGAATCGGCGACGGGCGTTGCCATACTTGGCGGGTGACCGAGGACCCCACGCCCCGCCGCGACGAACCCTGGCTGATGCGGACCTACTCGGGTCACTCCACCGCCGTCGCTTCGAACCGCCTGTACCGCACCAACCTCGCCAAGGGTCAGACCGGGCTCTCCATCGCCTTCGACCTGCCCACCCAGACCGGTCACGACCCCGACGACCCGCGCGCCCGCGGGGAAGTGGGCAAGGTCGGCGTCCCCGTGGCCCACCTCGGCCACATGCGAACGCTCCTCGACCAGATCCCCCCCGCGAGCATGAACACGTCGATGACGATCAACGCCGTCGCCGCATGGATGCTCGCTCTGTACGTCGCCAACGCTCGCGAACAGGGCGTGGAGACGACCGCTCTGCGCGGCACCACGCAGAACGACATCGTCAAGGAGTACCTGTCGCGCGGCACCTACATCTTCCCGCCCGGGCCGTCGAAGAGGCTCATCGTCGACATGATCGCCTGGTGCTCGGCGCACGCACCCAAGTGGAACCCGATGAACGTGTGCTCGTACCACCTCCAGGAGGCCGGGGCCACGCCCGTGCAGGAGATCGCCTACTCGCTCGCCACGGCGATCGACGTCCTCGATGCCGTGCGCGACAGCGGTCAGGTGCCCGCCGAACGCTTCGACCAGGTGTTCGGTTCGATCTCCTTCTTCGTCAATGCCGGCATCCGCTTCGTGGAGGAGACCTGCAAGATGCGGGCCTTCGGTCGCCTGTGGGAGCGCATCGCCGTGGAGCGTTACGGCGTGACGGATCCCAAGGCCCGCCGCTTCCGCTACGGCGTGCAGGTGAACTCGCTCGGCCTCACCGAGGCACAGCCCGAGAACAACGTGCAGCGCATCATCCTCGAGATGCTCGCCGTCACCCTCTCGCGCTCCGCCCGCGCCCGCAGCGTGCAGCTCCCCGCCTGGAACGAGGCCCTCGGCCTGCCCCGCCCCTGGGACCAGCAGTGGTCGCTGCGCATGCAGCAGGTGCTCGCGTTCGAGACCGACCTGCTCGAGCACGGGGACATCTTCGACGGCTCGATCGTCATCGAGGAGAAGACGGCCGCCATCGCCGACGCCGCGTGGGCGGAACTGCAGGACGTCCTGTCGCTCGGCGGCGCGTTCGTCGCGGTGGAGGAACTGAAGGGACGGCTCGTGCGGTCGATGGCCGAGCGGACGCGCGCCATCGAGTCGGGCGCACAGACCGTGGTCGGCGTGAACTCCTACACCGAGACCGAGCCGAGCCCGCTCGGGGGCGTCGACAACATCCTCGTGGTCGACCCCGCGGTCGAGGCCGAGACCGTCGCCGACGTCGCTGCATGGCGCACCGCGCGCGACCAGGCGCGCGTGGACGCGGCGCTCGCCGCGCTGACGCGCGCCGCCGAGGACGGGACCAACATCATGGAGCCCTCCATCGAACTCGCCGTCGCCGGCGGCACCACGGGCGAATGGGCGGGGGCGCTGCGGACGGTGTTCGGCGAGTACCGCGCCCCGACGGGAGTCGCTGCGGCGGCCGGACGGCGCGGGGCATCGCTCGCGTCCGTGGCCGAGTACGTGCGGTCGATCCCGGGTGGCCCGCCGCGACTCCTCGTGGCCAAGCCCGGACTGGACGGTCACTCGAACGGCGCCGAGCAGATCGCCGTCGCCGCCCGTGACGCGGGCATGGAGGTCGTCTACTCGGGCATCCGCCTGACCCCCGAGCAGATCGTCGCGAGTGCGCGTGACGAGGACCCCGACGTCATCGGTCTCTCGATCCTGTCGGGTTCGCACATGCAGCTCGTCCCGGAGGTCGTCGACCTGCTGCGAGCGGAGGGCGTGGACGCACCCGTCATCGTCGGGGGCATCATCCCCGAGGAGGACAGGGACCGGTTGCGGGCGCGCGGCGTCGCCGCCGTCTACACGCCGAAGGACTACGACGTCTCGCGCATCATGCGGGAGATCGCCGAACTCGCGGCCGCCCACCGCGCGGGTTGACCGCGCGGGGGCTCAGGCCCGTTCGCGGGCGATGAACGAATCGAGTGCGGGGCCGCTCTCGAAGCTGGTGATGAGGGCGTAGCGCGGGAAGTCGTGGTTGTGGACCACGACGTGCCACAGACGCTGGGTGTCGACGACGAATCGCGCACCGCGCGACAGCGGGACCCGGCGCTCGGTGGCGGGATCGGGCAGGCCGTTCTCGTCGTTGTCCATGAGGAGCATGTAGCTGTCGGGGCTGTCGGTGAGCTCGACCCAGGAACGCACCACCCATCCCTCATCCTCGGGATTGAAACGATTGTTGTCGTCACGGTGGATGGAGTGCATCGCCGTCTCACGGTCCTGGGGCTCGAGCTTGATGATGCGCACGCGACCGAAGTTGGCTCCGACGGAGTCGACGTAGTTCTTGAGCGTCGGGGCCATCGCCGAGTTCGACGTCCACAGGGCGTCCTTGTCGGTCTTGCCCTTGTCCCAGAAACCGCGGCAGTCCAATTCGCCGTCGGCCGATGCGAGGGGTGCGAAGTTCGTGTCGCCACCCGACTTCCACGGCAGGTACTCGAGCGATTCCCATTCGGTGGCCGGCACCTCGAACGGGACCTTCTTCAGGTCGACGAACCCGGTCTCGGCCAGACATTCGAGGCGGGGGTGCGGGGTGTGCAGCGGAATCGCCACAGACCAGTGATCCCGGGTGGGCCAGAAGGTGGTGGTCATGGTCCCAGTCTAAGGAAGGTCGCCGGGGCGGTGGCGGTCGTCGGACGGTCGGAGCCCCGCGTCACGGCGGCATGGTCGTGGTGGCCCCGATGGGCACGAAACCCGTGCTGGGGGGCAGACGAAGGACCTGCCCGACGGCCAGATTCTCGTTCTCGCCGATCTCGTTCAACTCCTGCAGGGCAGGGGCGCTGAGGTTGTAATCCTCGGCGATGGAATAGAGCGACTCACCGGGCTTCACGGTGTGGGTGCGGTTCGAGTCCATCACGACCGTCGTGGTGGTGGTCGGCGCGACCGTGGTGGTCGTCGCCGACACCTCGGCGCCTCCACCGTCGGTCATGAGCGCCGAGAGCACCGCGAGGAAGGCGAAGGCGAACGTGGCCCACAACAGGTACGTGTGGAGCCGCTTGTGGAGGAACATCGACCCGAGTCTAGGTGCGCGAACGGATGCACATCGACGAACGGGGTCGCATCACCGTCCACGACGTAGTGTCTCGGGTCGATGACGATGCGCACCTACCCCCGGGCACGCCGACCCGATCGCACGCGACGCCACGACGCGGCAGGAGTGGGCATCTCGGTCTACGAGTGGGGGCGGGAGGAGGACCCCGTCCTCTTCCTCGTGCACGGTGGATCGGATTTCGCCGGGACCTTCGACGTCTTCGCGCCGCTCCTGGCCGCCGCCGGATGGCGCGTGGTCTCCTGGGACCACCGCGGACACGGGGACAGCGACCATCCCGCGCTGTACAGCTGGGAAGCCGACATCCGCGATGCCCTCTCGGTGATGTCGTTCTTCACCGACCGCGCCGCACCCGTCGTGGCCCACTCGAAGGGCGGGGCATTCATGATGCAGCTCGCCGAGGCGAGCCCCTATCGCGTGTCGCGCATGGTGAACATCGACGGCATGCCCAGCAAGCGCCGCATGCCCGACGTCCCCGACCACGACCAGTCGCGCCTGCTCGCGGCCGACATCGGGGCATGGCTCGACTTCCGCCACGAGGCTCCGGACGCCGTGCGCAAGCCGGGAACACTCGAGGACCTCGCGCGGCGCCGCGGAAAAATGAACCCCCGCCTGTCGATCGAGTGGCTCGAATACATCGCCACGATCGGCGCTCGCGAGGACCACGACGGGTGGCGCTGGAAGCTCGACCCCACGATGCGCTTCGGAGGTTTCGGACCTTGGCGACCCGAGTGGAGCGCGTTGCGCATGACGGCCCTCCCCATGCCGTTCCTCGGCATCATCGGAACGGTCGACGAACCGATGGGATGGGGTGCCCGCGCCCGAGACCTGCAGCAATGGATGCCGCGGAACGGACGCCTCGAAGTGCTCGAGGGCATCGGCCACTTCGTCCACATCGAGGAACCCGACACGGTGGCCGGGATGTGCCTGGAGTTCTTTTCGTGAGCATGATGCGTCTGCGACACAACCGCGTCGAGCTCGCCCTGCACCGCGTGCGCGACGGCGAGGGACGGGCGTTGCTGATGCTCCACGGCCTCGGCGAATGCGCCCGCGACATGGCCGCGCTCTCCCCGATCTGGCCCGGACCGGTGTGGGCGCTCGACTTCACCGGACACGGTGAGTCGACCGTGCCGGCGGGTGGCGGCTACTCGGCAGAGATCCTCATGGCCGACGTCGACATCGCGCTTCGCGCCACGGGTCCGGCGACGCTGCTCGGGCGCGGTCTCGGTGCCTACATCGCCTTCCTCGCCGCCGGTGCGCGGCCGGCACTCGTGCGCGGCGCCGTCCTCATCGACGGTCCCGGTCTCGCCGGCGGCTCCGTGCACGTCACCTCCACTCCCGAGATCGTCTCCGCCGGTCCCCGGGAGGGAACCGCCCCCGACCCCTGGGCCCTCATCGAACTCTCCCGCGACGCCCGGCCGCCGAACTACGCGGTGACCTTCGTGCGTCTCGCGGTGACCGGATCGGGTCTCGACGACCCCATCGCGTCCACATGCCGCGTCTCTCCCCCATGGGTGGAGGCCATCAACGCCGAGCCGGGCGTCATGACCGACATCGGCATGCAGGAGGCGCTCGACATCTACGCCGCTCTCTGACGTTTCCCGCGGACGGACACGACTCGCGGTCCCTCAGGTGCGTCGGATCGTCACCTCGTCCGCGAGTGCGACGAGCGCGACGCGGACGCCATCGTGCACGTGCGGGTCGTCGAGAGCGGCGACGGCCTCGTCGCGCAGGCTCGCGATGAGACGCTCCGTCTCGGCGAGCGCACCGGTCTCGACGACGACCCGGCGGATGTCGGCGACGGCCGACGCCGACAGGTCGGGATCGCCCACCGAGTGGAGCACCCGGCGTTGCACGTCATCGGCGGCCTGCCAGGCGAGAGCGAGCATGGGCGTCGGCTTGCCCTCGACGAAGTCGCCGCCCACCGGCTTTCCCGTGGCGATCTCGTCACCGAAGGCACCGAGCACGTCGTCGCGCATCTGGAACGCCTCACCCAGCGGGACGCCGTAACCCGACAGAACGCCGAGGAGCTCGTCCGTCGCACCAGCCGCCGCGGCACCCAACTGCAGCGGACGCTCGACGGTGTACTTGGCGCTCTTGTAGCGGCAGATGCGGCGCGTCGAGGATGGGTCACGCTCCCGACGCGCCCCGCCGAGAAGGTCCAGATACTGGCCGACGTTCACCTCGAGTCGCATCTCGTGCCACAGCTGCCGCACCTCGTCGGTCGTCGATCCCAGGCACCCGTCGGCCATGACGAACACGATGTCGCCGAGCAGCACCGCCGCCCCCTCACCGAAACGACGCGTCTCCCCCGCCCAGCCGGCGCGGGCGTGCTCGGCCGCGAAGGTGCGGTGGGCAGCCGACGCGCCGCGTCGTGTCTCGGCGGCATCGATGACGTCGTCGTGCAGCAGTGCTCCCACATGCAGCAACTCGAGGGCCGCACCGATGCGTTCCGGCTCGACAGCACCGGGATCACCACCGGCAGCGATCCACCCCCACCTGCAGAACCGGGGGCGGAGTCGCTTGCCACCCGATGCCACGAGACGCTCCGCCTCGGCCAGCAGCGGCTCGAGGGCCGCGTCGACCGCGGACCAGCGCGCGCGCTCGGCCCCCATCACCGCGGAGAGGCGGGCATCGACCCGGGCGACGAACCCGGCGTCGAGGGTCACTCGTCCTCGTCCTCGACGTCGTCCTCGTCGGATCCGTCGTCGCCGGCGAGCCCCGCCACGAGGTTCTCCACCACCAGTTCGGCCGCGGTGATGCGCTCGTTGCACCACTCGATGAGATACGACGCCCGCGCCACCTTCGTGGACAGGACATCGACGTCCACCTGTGCGGAGTCCAGTTCGCGGAGGATGGCCTCCACCTCGGACATCGCTTCGGCGTATCCCACGGGCTCGCCCTCGCCACCCTGCTTCTTCGTCGCCATCACGCCTTCCCTTCGGTCGAGTCCACGGTGCTCCTCACCTCGCCGTCGGCCAGCAGGGTGATGATTCTCTCGCCCGGCGCAGTGTCCGCGACCGAGCGCACGACCTCCCCCCGCGCGTTGCGGGTGATCGACCACCCGCGCGCGAGCACGTGGACGGGGTCGAGAAGCCTCACCGTCCGCGCCGCGACGTCGGCCCGATTGCGCTCGCGCACGATGGCGGCGCGGGGCCGCGTACGCAGACGCTCGGAGCAGAGTGCGATCCGCGACCGACCGCGCTGCACAGCGGCCGAAGTGCGCACCGCGAGCGTGTCGGCGGCCGAGGCCAATTCGTCGAGGAAGCCGACCACGAGGCCAATGACCTCGTCGGCACAGGCGGTGGGCGTCTTGCAGCGGGTGTGGGCGACGATGTCGGCCACCGACGTGTCGATCTCGTGGCCGATGCCCGTGAAGACGGGATGACGGCATCCGACGATGGCCATGGCGATGCGTTCGTCGTCGAAGGTGGCGAGGTCGGACCGCGATCCGCCGCCGCGCATGACGAGGACGAGGTCGATGTCGTCCCGACGGGAGAACGCCTCGATCGCCGTCGTGACCTGGCCCACGGCCAGGTCACCCATGACGTTCACGTCCGCCAGCAGGATGGTGAAGCCGAGTCCGGATTCGCGCAGATGCGTGAGAGCGTCGATGTACCCGGCCGCCTGGCTGGACGACACGATTCCCAGGCGCAGCGGCACCCGCGGCAGGGCGAGCATGCCGTTCTTCCGGTCGAGACCGGCGTCGACGAGCTTCTTCACGAGCGCCTCGCGGCGTGCGGCGATGTCACCGAGGGTGAACTGGGTGTCGACGTCCTTGATGATGAGGGAGAGCTCGCCCCGCTGGGCGTAGAAGTCGACCGTGCAGAAGAACCGCATGCGCAGGCCGTTGTCCATCCCGATGTCGGCGCGGTCGAGCTTGGCGGTGACCCGGGCGAGATCACCGCTGTTGGAGAACAGCTTGACGTCGACCTTCACCTTCGACTTGCCCTCCCCGTCGATGAGGGAGAAGTAGTGGCCGGTCGCATGCGGCCGGTCCTTCATGCCCTCGATCTCACCCTCGATCCAGATTCCGTCCGGGAAGAGGGTTCGCATCAGTCCCTTCATCTCGGCGTTGAAGGACGAGACGGTGAAGACGGGCACCCCGTCGACGAGTTCGATGTCGGGGGACTTCTCGCGGGGCGGCATCGACCCCACCTTACGGGGAGGGTGCGACGGCGCCGAAGGTCCCCCCGGCCCGCACCTGGTCGGCGTAGAGGCCGTCGAGCGCCATGAGTTCGTCGTGGGTGCCCTGCTCGGCGATGCGTCCGCCGTCGATGACCACGATGCGGTCGGCGTCCCGGATCGTGCTGAGACGGTGGGCGATGACGAGGGCGGTACGTCCCGACAGGGCCGCCTCGAGTGCCTCCTGCACGAGTGCCTCGTTCTCGTTGTCGAGGTGGCTCGTGGCTTCGTCGAGCACGATGATCGCCGGATCCTTGAGCAGCATGCGTGCGATGGCGAGACGCTGTTTCTCCCCGCCCGAGAGCCTGTATCCGCGCTCACCCACCACGGTGTCGTACCCGTCCGGAAGTGCAGCGATGGTGTCGTGGATGCGCGCGGCCGTGCACGCCGTCACCAGGTCGGCGCGCGTCGCACCCGGCCGGGCGTAGAGGAGATTGTCGGCGATGGACTCGTGGAAGAGGTGGGGATCCTGGGCCACCACACCGATGACCGCGCGCAGGGAGTCGGCCGTGAGGTCGCGCACGTCGTGGCCGTCCACGCGCAGCGTGCCGGCGGTGACGTCGTAGAGACGCGGCACAAGGGACGCGAGCGTGCTCTTCCCCGAACCGCTCGCTCCCACGATGGCGATGGTCTCCCCCGGCAGCACGGAGAGCGACACCCCGCGCAGGACATCGACGTCCGGGTCGGACGAGCCGGCGCCGACCGTCTCGAGCGAGGCCACCGTGGTCTCGGAGGCCGGCGGATAGCGGAAGAACACGTCGTCGAACTCGACGGCACCACGCGCCGCGACGAGGTCGTAGGCGCCGGGTCGGTCGGCGACAGCCTCGGGCGCATCGAGCACCTCGAACACCCTGTCGAAACTGACGAAGGCCGTCATCACCTCGACCCGGGCGTTCGTGAGTCCGGTGAGGGGCTGGTACACCCGGGTGATGAACGACGCCATGGCGACGAGCGTCCCCGCGCTGATCGACCCGTCGACCACGAGGTGCGCACCGACCCCGTAGATCGCCGCTGCACCCATGGCACCGACGAGACCGAGGGCCACGAAGAAGATGCGCCCGTAGAGGGCCGACTTGATGCCGGTGTCGCGCACCCCGCGGGCCCGCGCCGAGAAGACCTCGGTCTCGGCGGAGCGGCGTCCGAACAGTTTGACGAGGATCGCCCCGGCCACGTTGAAGCGTTCGCTCATCTGGGCGTTCATCGCCGCGTTGTGCTCCATCTGTTCGTGCGCGATGGCCCCGAGCCGCACGCCCACCCGCTTGGCCGGGGCGATGAAGAGGGGAAGCACCACGAGGGAGAGAAGGGTGAGGCGCCATTCGAGCGCGAACATGGCGGTGAGGGTGAAGGCGAGCACCACCACGTTCGACACGACAGACCCGAGCGTGGAGGTGACGGCCGTCTGGGCACCCACCACGTCGTTGTTGAGGCGAGAGATGAGGGCCCCTGTCTGGGTGCGGGTGAAGAAGGCCACCGGCATGCGCTGCACCTTGTCGAAGAGGGCGACACGCAGGTCGTAGATGAGTCCTTCACCGATGCTCGCGCTCATCCAGCGCTGCACGATGGCGAGCGCGGCGTCCCCCACCGCGGCGACGACGAGCACCGCCGCCAGACCGGTGATGAGCCCGCGATCACCCGCGGGGATGGCATCGTCGAGGATCGAGCGGAAGAGCAGCGGCGGAACGAGTCCCAGCGCGGCGGCGGCACAGATCGCGGCGAGGAACCCCGTGATGCGCCACTTGTAGGGGGACGAGAATCGCCAGGCCCGGCGCAGGGTCTCGCGGCGCAGACGCACGCCCTTGACCGCGTCGGCATCGCGGGGCATGAGCATGTGTGGT
>JBDLRG010000021.1:0-3658 GCA_039800125.1 Actinomycetota bacterium | reverse complement strand
GGAACTCCGAGGCGGTCGGCGGATCGAACAGTGCGAAGGTCGCGCCGCCGGGGGAGCGCACCTCACCGTAGGACGCGATACCGACGAGGGTGAACTCGCGGCTGCCCGCACGTGCGACGACCTTGACGGTGTCCCCGAGCACATAGTCGCCGTTCTCCGCCGAGGCCTCGTCGAGGGCGACCTCGCCGGGGCCGGCCGGATATCGACCTTGCTCGATCGTCCAGAGGTTGCCGGCGAAGTCGACCGCGATGCTGCCGAAGGTGGGTGGTCCGTTGCCGTCCGAGCCGAGCGGCGTGCCGTCCTTGCCGATGATGCGGGCGAACGCTTGCAGGTCCGGAACCGCGTCCTTCACTCCCTCGACGGCGAGCACGTCCCCCACCAGCGAGGCCGGGATGCGCTGTCGCTCCTCGACGCCGAAGTCGCCCTCGATGACGTTGGCCGACCGCACGTACCCGTCGATGTTCTTGAAGACGTCCTGGAAGAGGTTGTCGAACGTGCGCGTCAGGGTGGCCGAGAAGATCGCCGACCCCGCGAGGAAGGCGGTGCCGATGATGACCGAGAGCGACGTGAGCACCAGCCGCGCCTTGCGGCCGAGGATGCTCTTGAGAGCGACACGGAACACGTGTTCAGTGCCCCAGGCTCTTCATGTAGTCGTGCACCTTGTCCGCGGTGGGCTGGGTCATCTCACCCGCGACGGCTCCGTCCTTGAGGAAGATGATGCGGTCCGTCCAGCTGGCGGCCTGGGGATCGTGGGTGACCATGACGATGGTCTGACCGAACTCGTCGACGGCGCGTCGCATGAAGCCGAGGATCTCGGCACTCGTGGCGGAGTCGAGGTTGCCCGTCGGCTCGTCGGCGAGGATGATGCTCGGTCGGGAGGCGAGGGCGCGGGCCACCGCGACGCGCTGCTGCTGTCCGCCGGACAACTCGCTCGGGCGGTGGGTGAGTCGGTCCCTCAGATGCACCGTGTCGATGACCCGGTCGATCCACTCGCGGTCGCCCTTCTGTCCGCCGAGCATGAGCGGCAGTCGGATGTTCTCGTCGGCGGTGAGGGTGGGCACGAGGTTGAAGGACTGGAAGACGAAGCCGATGCGGGAGCGACGCACCTCGGTGAGCTGACGGTCGCTCAACGTGGCCAGGTCGACCCCGTCGATGAAGGTGCGACCCGAGGTGAGCGAATCGAGACCCGCGATGCAGTGCATGAGGGTGGACTTGCCCGAGCCGCTCGGACCCATGATGGCCGTGAACTGACCGGTGCGGAACTCGACGCTCACGTCGCGCAGCGCGTGCACGACGGAGTCGCCCTTTCCGTAGACCTTGGAGGCCCCCTCGGTGGAGGCGGCGACGGTGTGGACGGGCGCGGAAGTCACCATGTCAGTCAACCTCTTTGGCTCGGTGGAGCAACGTCGGGAGGACCTTGCGCCGGAGTGGAACTCCGGGGCGGGAGCCCGCGGATACCTCTATATATACAGACGGATGCTGGTCGGGGGGTGTACCGGGGTCCCGTCGTGGGGAAAGCTCCTGTTCCGCCCGGAACGGGCCCGGAAGCCCGACCCTACGATGGGGCCATGCCCGCCCCGACCGCCCGGCTTCTCCACGGGGGGCCGGCCCGGGATGCGATCCTCGATCGGCTCCGTGACCGTCTCGTGGCCGCAGGTTCGCCCTCCGTGGTGCTCGCCACGGTCCTCGTCGGGGACGACGGCCCGAGTCGCACCTACGTGGGCAACAAGCACCGCACCGCCGCCGCGGTGGGCATCGAGTCGGTCGGTGTGGAACTGCCCGCCTCGGCCGGGCAGGTCGACGTCGAGGCCGAGGTCCGTCGGCTGGCCGCCGACCCCACCGTGCACGGCATCCTCGTGCAGCTGCCCCTGCCCTCCGGCCTCGACGAGGAACGGGTGCTCGCCTGCATCCCCGCTGACAAGGACGTGGACGGCCTCACCGAGACCTCCCTCGGTCGACTGGTGCGCGGGGTGCCCGGCCACGTGGGCTGCACGCCGCTCGGCGTGCTGCGTCTGCTCGAGCACTACGGGGTGTCGGTGGCCGGAGCTCGCGCCGTGGTGGTCGGTCGCTCGACCCTCGTGGGACTGCCGTTGTCGATCCTGCTCGCGCGCCGCGGCATCGACGCCACCGTGACGCTCGCCCATTCGCGCACCGCGGATCTCCTCGAGGTGTGCCGGGGGGCCGACATCCTCGTGTCGGCCACCGGGGTGGCCCGCTCGATCGGGGCGGGCCACGTGAAGCCCGGTGCCGTCGTCGTGGACGTGGGCATCTCGCGCACCGAGGCCGGCATCGTCGGTGACGTCGACCTCGACGCCGTGGCATCGGTGGCCTCCGCGGTCACCCCCATGCCCGGAGGCACCGGGCTCATGACGGTGGCCTGCCTCATGGAGAACACCCTCACCGCCGCCGCGCTCCAGGGCGTCGCCCTGTGAGGGTGGGATCCCCCCGGTTGCTTGATACCCTCGGGGGTATGAGAAAGACGACCATCGCCCTCACCGTCCTCGGCCTCGCTTTCGCGGGTCCCGTGCTGGCGGCCTGCGGAGGATCGGACACGAAGGAGGCAGACGCCATGGAAGAGATCGCCCCCGCCGATGCGGGAACCATCATCGACGTGCGCGACGACGCCGAGTGGCAGGCGGGCCACCTGGACGGCGCGGTGCAGCTGAGCTTCAACACCGGAGAATTCGCCGCCGCACTCGACGGCATGGACAAGGCCGCCGACTACACCATCTACTGCCGCAGTGGCAACCGTTCGGGCCAGGCCGTGGAGCTCATGCGCGACGCCGGCTTCACCGGCACCATCAACGACCTCGGGCCCGTGGAGAACGCGGCTGCGGTTCTCGGACTCGACATCGTCACGGACTGAACGGAGCTCGACATGGCCACGATCGACTTCACCAAGGACACCTTCGAGACGACGGTGGCCTCGGACGGCATCACCCTCGTCGACTTCTGGGCCGAATGGTGCGGACCCTGCAAGATGTTCGCCCCCGTCTACGACAAGGTCTCCGAGAAGCATCCCGACATCACCTTCGGCAAGGTGGACACCGAGGCCGAGCAGGTGCTCGCCGCCATGGCGGGCATCCAGGCCATCCCCACGCTCATGTTCTTCCGTGACGGTGTGCTGTTGCACCGTCAGTCGGGGGCCCTGCCCGAGCACGCTCTCGAGCAGATGATCGGCGCCATCCGGGACGTCGACATGGAGGACGTGCGCCGCCAGATGGCCGAAGCCGAGACGGCCGACGCCGCCGGCGACTCCGCCGACTGACGCACAGCCGCACGGACCCCCACCCCGAGGGTGGGTTCAGGTACAAAACGGACCTTCCCCGCCTGCGGGACCCTCGTTACCTTCTCGCGCGTGCGTGCTGGAGACGCATCCGTGCGCCGTGGGCGCGCCCTCGGTGTCGTGCTCGTTCTCCTGTGTGCCGGAACGGTGTCGGGAACCGGTGTCGCCGCCGTGGATCCCGTGGTGGCCGGACGCCTCACCGTGGGGGACGACCATGCCTGTGGACTCACCGCCACCGGGGGCATCGTGTGTTGGGGGTCGGGTGAGAACAGCCAGGTGCCGCGTCCCGCCCTGTCGTCGGATCTCGTCACGGCCGAGCCGGTGGAGGTCGGCCCCTTGCCCGAATACCGGCGCGCCGTGCAGATCTCCGCC
>JBDLRG010000020.1:0-7729 GCA_039800125.1 Actinomycetota bacterium | reverse complement strand
CGGGGAGGGAGGGATCGATCGACTCGATGACCGCGACGGTGTTCGATGCCTGCACGCTCCCCGACAGGGCCAGGGCGACCATGGCGGCGGCGACGACCGAACGCATGCCACGACCGTACCGCCGTGGCGGAGACACGTCCTCTCCGGCTGCGTCCCTAGTGTGGGGTGATGGCCGAGGTGCAGGCGATACTCGCGAGCGACAACGTGTGGCGGACCCACGGTGACCGGATCATCGCCATCGCGCCCGATGCGGAGCGCGTCGTCTACGAGGGCGCCGATCCCCTCCCCGCCGACGTCCTCGCCGGGGTCGACGTGGCCTTCTTCTCCTCCGACGTGTGGCCCGAACGCACCCGCGGCATCGCCCTGTCCATCATGAACACACCGTCGCTCAAGTGGCTGCACTCGTTCTCCGCCGGCGTGGACAGCCCGTTCTTCGTCCAGCAGATGGAACGCGGTGTCGTTCTCACCAATTCCTCCGGCGCCACGGCGTCGCCCATCGCCCAGACGGCGATCCTCTACATGCTCGCCCTCAGCCGTGACCTGCGCGGGTGGATGCGCAGCCAGGACCGGTCCGAATGGAGCATGCATCCCATCGAGGAGCTCGACGGTGCCCGCCTCGCCGTCATCGGTATGGGCCCCATCGGCACCGAGATCGCCCGGCTCGGCGTGGCGCTCGGCATGTCGGTGGAGGCGGTGCGGCGCACCCCGACGGGGGACGAACCGTGTGCCACCTTCTCGTTCTCCGCCCTTCCCGACGTGCTCGGCAAGGCCGACTGGGTGGCCGTCGCGCTCCCGCTCGCCGACGAGACCCGCCGCCTCTTCGACGCCGCCGCCTTCATGCGCATGAAGAAGGGCGCGCGCTTCATCAACGTGGGCCGCGGCGAACTCGTCGATGAGACGGCCCTCGTCGACGCGCTGCGCAGTGGCCACCTCGCCGGGGCCGGCCTCGACGTGTTCGAGGTGGAGCCGCTGCCGGGGGAGAGTCCGTTGTGGGCGATGGACAACGTCATCGTCACGCCACACAACTCGGGGTCGTCCCCGAGATCCGCCGAGCGCGCGACGGACATCTTCGTGGAGAACCTCGGGCGCTGGGTGCGCGACGAGCCTCTGCGCAACGCGGTCGGGGCATGACCCGAGTCCCGGCGAGGGGCACACATCGGTGCGCGCCGGCACCCGGTCGGCGAGCGAGGAGCCCGATGCACACCTTCTTCACGTCACCCAAGGGCGGCAACGGCACCACGGTGGTCGCCGTCTCCCACGCCCTCCTGCGCTCCGCGCGCGGACACCGCACGCTGTTGCTCGACTGGTGCGGCTATGTTCCCGCCGTCCTCGGCATCCCCGAGCCCCCGGGCCCCGGCATGAACGAGTGGCTCGGTGACGCTCGAGCGGGGAGCGACGCGCTGCTCGCCCGGGCCACCCCGGTCAACGATGCGTTGCTCCTCGTGCACCGCGGTGGGCGCTTCATCGAGGGGGCACCACGCTGGGAGGCGCTTGCCGACCTCATCGCCGGACTCGACGCCGACGTCGTCATCGACGGGGGAACCGGTGGCGTCCCCGACGAGATCCGGGCGGTGGTGCCCACGGTCGCGATGGTGACGCGTCCCTGCTATCTCTCGTTGCGGCGCGCCTCGTCGCTCCCGAAACCCAGCACCGTCTACGTGATGAAGGAGGGTGACCGCGCCCTCACCGTGAGCGACGTGGCCCACGTGCTCGGCGTTCCCGTCGCAGCCACCGTTCCCCACACCGCCGCCATCGCTCGCGCCGTGGACGCCGGCCTCCTCCCGTCACGGGTGGAACATCTCCTCGGCCGCCACCTGCCCGTGGCGTGACCGTCCGGGAACACACGACGGATCTCGACCCTCTCGCGGCGTTGCAGCATCATCTCGATGACCCCGAGGTGTCCGAGATCATGGTTCTCCACGGCGGGGCCGTGTGGATCGAGACCCCCGACGGCCTCGTGCCGAGTGGTCGCATCGACGCAGACGAGGTCGGTCTCTGTCTCGAACTTCTCGCCCGCACGTCGGGTCGCCGACTCGACCTCCTCTCCCCGGTGCTCGACTGCGTCCTCGCCGACGGCACGCGGGTCTGTGCCGTCATCCCCCCGGTGGCCCACGGTGGACCGGTCCTGTCCGTCCGACGGTTCCGGCGCAGCATCCTCCCGCTCGCTGCGTTCGGGTCACCGGCGACCACGGCCGTCGTCGGACGACTCGTCGAGGAGCGTCGCAACGTCCTCGTGTCCGGTGCGACCTCGACCGGCAAGACCTCGCTCGTGTCGTCGGTGAGCCGGCTCTTCACCGAGCGCGAGCGCGTCGTCTGCGCCGAGGACACCGCCGAGCTGCGGTTCGTGCATCCCCACGTCGTGCGTCTGCAGACGCGACCCGCCGGTGTCGACGGCCGCGGGGAGGTGACGCTGCAGCATCTCGTGCGCGCGTCGCTGCGGCTCAGACCGGACCGTCTCGTCGTCGGGGAGGTCCGGGGTTCCGAGGCCATCGACATGCTCCTCGCCCTTGCGGCGGGTCATCGAGGCTGTTGGGCGACCGTGCACGCCCGCTCGGCGTCCGACGCCGTCGGTCGCATCCGTTCGTTGGTGCTGCGCGATGCGCCGCAGTGGAGCGACTCGGCCGTGGACGACCTGGTGGACAACTCGGTGGACGCGGTCGTTCATCTCGAACGCGACCCCGAGGGGCGACGTCGCATCATCGGCATCCTCGAGCGCGACGACGACCGCTGCCTCGTCCCGGTGCGGGTCTCGTGACCCTCCTGTCCGGGACAACGGCGTTCACGGCCGTGCTCCTCGTCATGGCTCCGCTCCTCGCCCGGCACTGCGATCGTCGACCCGCGCGACGGCGCGTGGCGGCGCTGAACATGAACGGCGCCGCACGATGGCCGAGGGCGGGCGCACGACCTCGACCCACCGACGTGCGGGCAAGCCCCGCGTCACATCCGCACGACGTCCTGGTCGCCCGGGCCGATGCATGCGAGCAGGTCGCCCGCTCGATCCGGGCCGGTGAGTCCGTGGACGCGGCACTGGGGGATCTCGGATCCACCGCACCGGACGATCCGTGGCATGCGATCCGTGCCGGGGTCGCCGCGCGTCGTCCCCTGGTCGTCGCCGTGGACGATGCCCTGACGCGGGCGCACGGTGACGACGCGCGGGTTCTCGACCTCGTGGCGAGCTGCGTGACCGGTCACACCTTCGATCCCGACGGCCTCGACACCGTGGCCGCGGTGCTGCGGGATCGTCACGCCCTGCACGGGGAGCTGCGCGTTGCCACCGCCCAGGCTCGCCTCACGCTGCGCCTCCTCACTGCGCTTCCCCTCGCCGGAGGAGCACTCGCTCTCATCGGTTCGACGACGGTGCGCCACGGAGTCGTCTCCGGTGCGCTCGTGCCGATTCTCGTCGTCGGGCTCCTCCTCAACGTGGCCGGGCGCGCATGGACGGCGCGCGCGGTGGCGCGGACCCTGCATCGGGCCGGCACCGGTTCGCCCGTCGCCGACGAGGCTGCCGTCGCCCTGCGTTCCGGACGCGGGGTCGCCGAGGTTCTCGCCGGCCTGCGCGGGCAGGCCGCTGGCCCGGACTCGGCCGATCTGGATCGGACCCTCGCTCGTGCGCTCCGGGACGGGCTTCCGGTCGCAGACGTGGCGGCGCGACTCGGCGTCGAGGTCCGAGCCCGTCGACGACGCGATGTCGACGCGGCGGTGCGACGCCTGCCCGCGGTGCTCGCGTTCCCCGTGGTGCTGTGCGTCCTCCCCTCGTTCCTCCTTCTCGGTGTCGTTCCCCTTCTCGTCGCGGCGACGACACATCTCGGTCCCACCGTCGGCTGACAGGAGACACCATGCACCGCCCTCACCCCTTCCGACCCGTCGAGGACCGACCCGAACACCGTGCTCGCGGTCAGGCCACCACCGAATACGCCCTCATCCTCCTCGTGGCCGCGATCTTCGCCTCCCTCGTCATCGCCTGGGCCACCGCCGGCGGAGGAGCGGGCCGCATCGGATCGCTGTTCGACGCCGTGTTCGACCAGGTCATCTCGCGTGCACCGGCCTCACCGTGACCCGCGCGGGCAGGCCGCCGTCGAATTCGCTCTCGTCGCGCCCCTGCTCGCCGCTTCCGCGGTCGTCGTTCTCGTGGTGCTGCACTTCTGCCTGGCGACGCTGCGCCTCGACGACCTCGCCCGTCGCACGGCCCGCATCGCCGCCGTGGCCGAACATCCGGACGCGGCGGCATCGGCGGTCGTTCCCCGGGATACACGGGTGTCGGTGACCCTCGACGACACGACCGGTCTCGTGACCGTCACGTTGACGAGACCGTGGACGACATCGGTGCCTCTCCTGGGTCGATGGGTCCGGCTCCCCGACATGACCGCCGAGGCGACGACGGTGCAGGAGCCACCGCTCGTCATCGGGTGACGCACGGTTAGCGTGACCGACATGGCGACGCAGGAACCTCCCACGGAGCGCACCGTCCTCGTCCTCGGCGACCAATGCAACCGGGCCATCGGCGCGCTCGCCTCGGCGGTGCCGGGTCGGGACACCGTGCTCGTCATCGAGGCAGCCGACAAGATCGACGGACGCGCCTGGCACGCACAGCGGCTCCATTTCTACGTGTCATCGATGCGCCACTTCGTCGCCGACCTGCGCGCGGAGGGCTTCACCGTGGATCACCGGCGGGCGGCGTCGATGAGAACGGGCATCGAGGCCCACAGGGCCGACCATCCGGGTCGGGAGATCACCGCGACGGCACCCAACAGTCGGCGAGCGCGGCGATTGCTCGCCTCGCTCGCAGTGCCCACCGTGACCTCGGACCAGTTCCTCGTCGCACCCGAGGCCTTCGCCGCCTGGGCCACGGGGCGCAAGTCGCTGCGGATGGAGGACTTCTACCGCGAACAACGCGTGCGTCTCGGCTATCTCATGGAGGGGAACGAACCCGCCGGAGGACGCTGGAACCACGACAAGGAGAACCGTCAGGGACCTCCCCGCGGTGCCGTGCCGTGGCCCGCGGCACCGGTCGGTTCCCCGGACGACATCGACCGCGAGGTGCTCGCCGACCTGCCATCCGGCTGCGTCGGTTCGGCTACGGGCGGCCTGTGGGCGACGTCGCGCACCGGTGCGCTCGAGAGGCTGCGCCATTTCGTCGACGACGTGCTGCCGCACTTCGGGCCGCACGAGGACGCGATGATGACGAACGATTGGCACCTCGCCCACTCGCTCCTGTCGCCCTACCTCAACAACGGTCTGCTCCTTCCCGGCGAGGTGTGCGACGCGGTACAGCGGGCGTGGGAAGCGGGGCGCGTCCCCGTGGCATCGGCCGAAGGATTCATCCGGCAGGTGATCGGATGGCGCGAGTACGTGCACGGTCTCTACTGGTTCCTCGACGAGGATTACGCCGACCTCAACGAACTCGGTGCGCACAGGCCGCTTCCACCCCTGTTCCGGGAGCCGACGCGTACATCGATGGCCTGCGTCGCGTCCGCGCTGGGCGCCGTGCACGAGAGGGGCTGGGCCCATCACATCCAGCGCCTCATGATCATGGGGAACCTGGCCCTCCTCGCCGGGGTGCGCCCCGACGAGCTGACGGCCTGGATGTGGGAGATGTTCGTCGACGGCGCCGAGTGGGTGATGGTGCCGAACGTGGTGGGCATGGCCCTGCACGCCGACGGCGGCCGCATGGCCACCAAGCCGTATGCCGCCGGCGGTGCCTACATCGACAAGATGAGTGACCACTGCCGGGGTTGCGCCTACGACCGTCGCAAGCGCACCGGTGACGATGCGTGCCCCTTCACCACCCTCTACTGGGACTTCCTCCTGCGACACGCAGATCGGTTCTCCCGCAATCACCGCATGACGACGCAGATCGGCGGCGCCCGCAAACTCGCGGACGCCGCCGAGGTGCGCATCCGGGCGAGGACGGTGCTCGACCGCCTCGACGCCGGAACTCTCTAGATTCCCGCGAGGGCGCCTTCCTCGTCGGCCGGCGCGTCGGCACCGGAGTCCCGGTCGGCTCCGCCGCGCATGCCACGACCGCCGAGGCGCGGCGTGGCATTGATCAGCCTGTCGATGTTCGCGGTGAACTTCGCCAGCTTGGCATCGGCCTCTGCCTGGGTGTGCTCGCCCGCGGCGACCTCCTGGGCGAGATGCGCCGTGACGTCGGCGATGAGGGTCGCCTTCAGGTCATCGACCGAGACCCCCTGGGCTTCGGCGATGGCCGCGAGACTCGAACCCGCCTTCAGGCGGTCACGGATCTCGGCGCGGGTGAGGTCGAGCAGGCCGGTGAGGGCCTCGCTCCCGAGCACCTTGCCAACCCCGCGTCCGACCCTGCCGGGTCCACCGCGTCCCTCCCGGGGGAGACCGGGCGTGTTCACCATGTCAGCTGCGCGCTCGGTGAACCGGGCGACGAGTGCGTCGATCACGGTCTGGGCATCGATGCCCTTGGCCTGCGCCACATCGGCGATGGACTTGCCGGCCTCGAGTTCGGCGCGCAGTTCGGCCTCGGTCATGCCGAGGACCTCGGCGGCGACGGCGAGCGGGTGTGCACGGTCGGCCGCGGCGGGTTCCTCCGCGACGACGACCGGGGTGTCCCCTGTCTGGGCGCTGGCGAAGCTGGTCAGTCCGAAGACCGCCGCTCCGCTCGAGACGACGAGACCCGCCGTGACGGCGATCCTCGTGAATCGTGATGCTGTTCTCATGATGTGTCCTTTCGGTGGGTGACGACCCGGAGGCCGCGCCGGAGTTCCTCCGACGGGAACATGGTCGCCGTCCCGGGTAAGGAGACTGTCGGAGCAGGGTAAGAGGCACCCAAGAATGCCGGCCCGGTCGGGAATGGCCCCGGAGAGCACGGATACGGTGACCCCGTGGAGCAGACGAAGGTGCTCGTGGCCGAGGACGATCCCTCCGTGCGCAAGGCCGTCTCCCGGGTGCTGGAACTGGAGCACTACGACGTGACGGCGGTCAACGACGGGGCGGCGGCACTCGAGCGGCTCACGCACGAGACGTTCGACCTGGCCGTGCTCGACGTGATGATGCCCTTCGCGTCCGGCATCACCGTGTGCCGGGAGGCCCGTCACCGCGCGATCGACACGCCGATCCTGCTGCTCACCGCCCGCCACGAGGTAGGCGACCGCGTGGCGGGTCTCGACGCCGGAGCCGACGACTACATGGTCAAGCCCTTCGCTGTGGACGAGTTGCTCGCCCGGTGCCGCGCGCTGCTGCGCCGTCGCCTGCCCGTCGCCGGCGAGGCTCCGCTGCGCATCGGCGACCTCGAGCTCAACCCGCTCACCCGGGAGGTGAGCCGAGGCGGCGAACCGGTGCAGCTCACCAAGACCGAGTTCGACCTGCTCGAGATGCTCATGCGCAGCCCCGGCATCGTGCTGACCCGCGAACAGATCTACGAGGAGATCTGGGGATACGACTTCGAGACGAACTCGAAGTCGCTCGACGTCTACATCGGCTACCTGCGTCGCAAGACCGAGGAGGGCGACCGACCGCGCATCGTGCACACCGTCCGCGGCGTCGGCTACACGGCGAGGGAACCGTGAACATCCGCACCAGATTCGCGCTCGTCACCTCGGGCATCGTGCTCGTCCTGTCGATCGTCCTCAGCGCCGGCGCCTACGGCATCGCCACGAGGCAGTTGCGCGGACAGGTCGACGACTCCCTCGCCTCGCGGGCCACGCGCATCCTGGTGATGCTCGAGCGGCCCGGTGCCCGCCCCGACAGCATCATGAACCGC
>JBDLRG010000019.1:0-6660 GCA_039800125.1 Actinomycetota bacterium | reverse complement strand
CGGGGAGGGCATCGGATCGTTGGCCGGTGCCCTCTTCGACCTCGGTGTCTCCTCGCCCCAGTTCGACGTCGCAGCGAGGGGATTCTCGTACCGCCACGATGCTCCGCTCGACATGCGGATGGACCCCGACGCCCCCCTCGACGCGGACGAGGTCGTGAACACCTGGAGCGAGGACCGCATCGCGGGGATCCTGCGCAGCCACGCCGACGAGCGCCACGCCGGGCGCATCGCCCGCGCCATCGTCGCGGCCCGGCCCATCCGCGGCACCGCGCAACTCGCCGAAGTCGTGGTCTCGTCGATTCCCGCGCCGGCCCGCCGCCACGGGGGCCACCCTGCCAAGCGCACGTTCCAGGCGATCCGCATCGCGGTGAACGGGGAACTCGAGGTTCTGCCCTCGGCCCTGCGGGACACCATCGACCTGCTGGCCCCGGGAGCCCGCCTCGCGGTGCTCTCGTACCACTCGGGGGAGGACCGCATCGTCAAGGCGGTGATGCGTTCCGCCGAGACCGGTGAATGCACCTGTCCTTCCGCACTTCCGTGCGCCTGTGGAGCGCTCCGCAGCGTGCGTCGGGTGCGCGCACCGCGCACGGCCTCCCGCGCCGAGGTGGTGTCGAACCCGCGGTCGTCCTCCGCGCGTCTGCGCGTGGTGGAGAAACTCCCCACGGGGGATCTCCCGTGAGCAACGCCGCCGTCCGCAGTGCTCCCCGGCGCGATCCTCGTCATGCTGCGACGACGCGCCCGGGTGTCGGAACCCCGTCCCGACGCGGGCCCGTTGCGCACACCGCCGTGGACGACGGTCCGCGGCTCACCCTCGTCACAGGCGGGCGGAGGCGATGGGCGGGTGCGGCGTCGCTCTTCGTCTCGTTCATCGCGGTCGCCCTCGTGGTGGTCGCCGGCCGCGTGCACATGGCGTCCCAACAGATCGAACTCGACCGGATCAACAACGACGTGCGTCGCGCCCGCACCTACTTCGACACCCTGCGGTCCGAACGCGCGCGTCTGCTCTCCCCGGAGAACCTCATCGCCGAGGCGGTGCGCGCGGGAATGAAGCAGGGAACCTCGAATCGCATCGTCGAAGTGGACGTGGCGACCGCCGTCCATCTCGCGACTCGGGTGGGCATGCTCGACCCCGATCTCGGCGCGCGCGTGGAATCGCCCCTCGACGAATTCGGTCGCATCAAGGCCGCCGTGGCGGGGGCGAAGTGAGCCGTCAGCAGACACCCCGTGGCCCTCGTCGTGTGCACGGCGAGATGACGCGACCCTCGCGTCGCGGGGCGGCATCGTCGCGTCGGCGCACACCCCCGTCGCGCGGAGGCGGATCGGTGCGCGAGACCGTGGCCGCGTCTCGGCGCGGGAGTCGTCCCTCGGCCGCGCACGCCCGGGGCCCGGAACGCCGCGAAACAATCGCCCGTCGCAACGCTCCCGGCACGGTCTCCCCGATGACCCCCTTCCTCGACCGGGTCCTCCATGCGGTGTGGATGGCTTTCAGCGGGGACGTGCCCGAATCGATCAAGGGTCGTCGCATCACGTCGACGGAATCGAACCGACGGGTCCAGCGGGGTCTGCGCCTGCTCATGGCGTTCGTCACGGTCGCGATGGGGGTCCTGTTCCTCCGCGTCGCGGCTCTCCAGACCGTGGCAAGGGGCGACTACCTCGAGGTGAGCCTCGCCCAGCGTCGCCGCGAGACCGTGGTGAAGGCGACCCGCGGGGTGATCTTCGACCGCAACGGCAACGAGCTGGCCCTGTCGGTTCCCCGCTCCGTGCTCTACCTCGACCCGCGCGACGTCGCAGACCCCGCATGGACCGTGGGCACCCTCGCCGAATTGCTCCGTTGGGACGACGCGAAACGTTCCGACATGCTCGCTCGCATCGCCAGGCCGGGGGCCAAATTCGTCTACGTGGCGCGCGAGATGGATCTCACCGACGCCCGGGCGATCATGGCGCTCGGCATCCCCGGCCTCTTCACCTACACCGAACCCTCCCGGCAGATCGAGGGCGGCGTGGCCGAAGCCCTCATCGGTCAGACCGACCCGGACGGACTCGGCACCTCCGGGTTGGAACTGCAGTTCGACGCGATGCTCGGGGGCCGGGACGGCACGTCGGTGCGCGACGTGGACGCCGACGGACGCTCCATCGCGGGGACCAGCCGTGTCTCGCGCAGTCCCGTTCCGGGTGACGACATCGTTCTGACGATCGACAAGAACATCCAATTCCACGTGGACCGCGTCCTGCGCGAACGTGTCGCGGGCCTCTCGGCCAAGGGCGGGGTCGCCATCGTCCTCGAGACCGGGACCGGGAACATCATCGCCATGTCGAGCGTGCGGCGCATGCCCGACGGCAGCACCACGGCCGCCAGCGGCAACTTCGCCATGGTCGAGTCCCACGAGCCGGGGTCGGTCGCGAAGGTGCTGAGCATCGGCGCCGCCTTGAACGAGGGTGCGGTCACCCCCGAGTCGGTCTTCGAGGTCCCCGGGAAGCGCATGATCGACAAGTTCCTCATCAGCGACGCCTGGCCGCACGGCACGGAGAAGATGGACGTGCGCCGCATCGTGCGCGACAGCTCGAACATCGGCACTCTCATGGTGGGGGAGAAGACGGGTTGGTCCACCCTGCATCGCTACCTCGAGGCATTCGGCATCGGTCGTCCCACCGGACTGGGCTATCCGAACGAATCCACCGGGCGTCTCCTGCCCCATGACAAGTGGTACGGATCGACCAAGTACACGATCACCTACGGATACGGATATTCGGTCTCGCCCCTGCAGTTGGCGGCCGCGGTGAACACCGTGGCCAACAAGGGCGTCTATGTCGCTCCGCGTCTCGTGAGCGCCACCATCGATCGCTCCGGTCGTCGCCGCGAGACCGACCCGGGTGAGACCCGGCGGGTTCTCGAGGAGTCGACGGCGTTCACCCTCACCGACCTCCTTCGTGGGGTGGTGTGCCACGGCACGGGCAAGCCGGCGGCCGTGAGGGGCATGGACGTCGCGGGCAAGACAGGAACGGGCTACAAGGCCCAGGACAACGGCACCTACGTCACCGACCAGGGCACGCGTGCCTATTTCGCCTCCTTCGCCGGCTTCTTCCCCGCCTCCGATCCGCGCGTGACGATCCTCGTCAGCATCGACGAGCCGGATTCCACCTCACAGGATCGTTTCGGCGGTCGTGCGGCGGCACCGGTCTTCGCCCAGTTGGTGCCCCTCATCACCCACGAATTGGGCATTCCCGCGCCCGCGGGGGGCGCCACCTGCCCGCCCGCCCCGGCCCCACTCGCTCCGTAAGGAAGGCTGGACGGCCAGATGGCTCGCCACTCGTTTCCTCCGGTCCCGATCAACGACCTGGTCGCGTCCCTCCCCGGCGCTCGTCTCGCGGGTGCGTCCCCGGGACAGGTGTCGGGCGTGACCCAGGATTCCCGGCAGGTGTCGCGCGGTGATCTGTATTGCTGCGTGAGCGGAGTCCATCATGACGGACACGACTTCGTGGCCGCCGCCGCCGCGGCCGGCGCGGCCGCACTCCTCGTCGACAGGGAGGTGGATGCAGGCGACGTTCCCGTGGTGCACGTGCCCTCGGTGCGCGCAGCACTCGGACCGGCGGCCGACTTCCTGTTCGGCCATCCCTCGCGCGACCTGCTCGTCTGCGGTGTGACGGGGACGAACGGGAAGACCTCCGTCGCGACCATGCTCGGGGCGATCCTCGCCGCCGCCGGACACCGCCCGTCCGTCATGGGGACGCTGTCGGGCGAGCGCACGACGCCCGAGGCGATCGACCTCCATGCGCGGTTCCGCACCGACCGGGATGCGGGCGTGGATGCCGTGGCGATGGAGGTCTCCTCCCACGCACTCGCACAGCACCGCACCGACGGATTCCTCTTCGATGTCGCCGTGCTCACCAACATCGGCCGTGACCACCTGGATTTCCACGGCAGCGTGGAGGCCTATGTCGCGGCCAAGATGCGGCTCTTCGGGCCCACCGCGTGCCGTCGTGCCGTGGTCAATCTCGACGATCCGGCCGGACGCCGACTCGCCGACGGGGCCGACGTCCCGGTGACGGGATACAGCCTGGCCGACATCGATCGGGTCGAGGTGGGGGTCGCTGCCGTCGCCTTCGACTGGCGCGGATCGCGGGTGCGCACGTCCGTCGGAGGTTCCTTCAGCGTCGCCAACGCCCTCGCCGCGGCGACCGCCGCCGAGGCGGTCGGAATCCCACGCGACGCGGTTCTGGCCGGTCTCGCCGCCGTCGAGGGGATCCGCGGACGCTTCGAATCCGTGCCGAACGACGCCGGCGTGGACGTCATCGTCGACTACGCGCACACGCCCGAGGGTCTCGAGACGCTCCTCGTCACCGCACGTGCGGTCGCGAAGGGGAGGGTGACGGTGGTCTTCGGATGCGGAGGCGACCGCGACCGCGGCAAGAGGCCCCTCATGGGCGCGGTCGCGGCGCAACTCGCCGACATGGTCGTCGTCACCTCCGACAATCCCCGATCGGAGGACCCCGGGTCGATCATCGAGGAGATCCTCGCCGGGACGTCCCCGGCCGCCCGGGCCGAGGTGCGCGCGTGTCCGGACCGCGCCGAGGCCATCGAATCCGCGCTCCGGACCGCCGGGCGTGGTGACATGGTGGTGATCGCCGGGAAGGGTCATGAGACCCGCCAGGAGATCGGCGCCACGACGGTGCCCTTCGACGACGCCGAGGTGGCGCGTCGGATCCTGTCGGTCGCCGGGAAGGACGAACGCAGATGAGGCAACCGGTGACGATCCGCAGGGGGAGGGGCGCATGATCGCGGTGCTGATGGCCGGCGCCGTGGCGATGATCGCCTCGCTCGTGGGGACACGCTGGCTCATCTCGGTCTTCGACGGGCTCGGCAAGGGCCAGCCCATCCTGGGATCGGAGGACCTCGGACCGGTCCACCACATGAAGAAACAGGGCACGGCGACGATGGGGGGTCTCGCCATCGTCGGCGCGGGTTTCCTCGGTTGGCTCGTGGCCCACACACGGCCGGGATTGCCCTTCTCGGACCAGTCCATGATCATGTGGGCGGGCGTCGCGGTGATGGCGGCGATGGGTTTCCTCGACGACTTCATCAAGGTGCGCAAGTCGCACAACCGCGGCATCTTCTGGAAGAAGAAGGGCTGGATCACCTTCGGTCTGCTCGTCGGGATCACCGCGTGGTTGTCCTGGGGGACGGGCGTGAGCGAGACCCTCTCGTTCACCCGCTTCGACCTGCCGGGCTGGCATCTTCCGTCGGTGTTGTGGGTGGTGTGGACCGCCTTCATGGTGTGGGCCACGACGAATGCGGTGAACGTCACCGACGGTCTCGACGGTCTCGCCGCCGGATCGGCCCTCTTCAGTTTCCTGGCCTTCACGGTGATCAGTTACTGGGCCTTCCGCAATCCCGGCGTGTACCAACTCGTCAACCCTCTCGACCTCGCGGTCTTCTCCGCGGCATTGGCCGGTGCCTGCGGCGGCTTCCTCTGGTGGAACGCCGCACCGGCGCGCATCTTCATGGGGGACGTGGGTGCTCTCGGCATCGGCGCCGCACTCGGATTGCTGGCCGTCGCGACGAACACGCATCTGCTCCTTCCGCTCATCTGCGGGCTGAATGTGATGGAGGCCGGTTCGGTCGCACTGCAGATGGGCGTGTTCAAGGCCTCGGGCCGCCGCCGCCGCCTCTTCAGGATGTCCCCGGTGCACCACCACTTCGAACTCGCGGGTTGGCCCGAGACCACCGTCATCGTGCGCTTCTGGATCGTGGCGGGAATGTGCGTGGCCGGAGCCGTGGCCCTGTTCATCGCCGATTTCACCTCCATTGCCGACGTCTACTCGGGGCGCTGACGTGCGGCGTGCGGCGGTGGCGGGACTGGCGATCGCGGGTGCGGCGACCGCCCGCGCGCTCACTGAACGCGGGGTGGAGGTGCGTCTCGCCGACGACCGTCCCGTCGAGGCACACCGACTCCTCGCCGACGAACTCGGAGCCGAACTCGTCGACCTCGCGGCCCCGACCGGACCGGGACGCCTCCTGGATGACGTGGACGTGCTCGTCCCCGCCCCGGGTATCCCTCCCGCCCATCCCCTCGTCGTGGAGGCCCTGCGGCGTGGCGTTCCCGTGCGTTCCGAGATCGACCTGGCCTACGAGTGGGAGCAGCAGCGACCCGGGGGTCCGCGCCCGTCGATCGGTGTGACCGGGACGGACGGCAAGACGACCACGACGATGCTCGTCGCCCACATGGTGCGCGCGCTCGGACTGCGGGCCGCCGAGGTGGGCAACACCGACCTGCCCTTCGTTGCCGCGCTCGGGTCCGATGCGCAGGTCTTCGTGGTGGAGTGCTCGAGTTTCCGTCTGCGATGGACGGAAAGGTTCCGCTGTGACTCCTCCGTCTGGCTCAACATCGCAGCCGACCATCTGGACTGGCACGGCACCGTGCCCGAATACGCGGCCGCCAAGGCGCGTCTGTGGGCCCATGTCGGGCCGGGGGACACGGCGGTGGCCCCGGCAGGCGACAGCAGCATCCTCACGGTGGCACGTGATTCCGGCGCCCGCGTCGTGACCTTCGGCGCAGAAGGAGCCGACTACCGGCTGGATGGCGACTGGCTCGCCGGACCACGCGGGAGGGTGGTGCCCGTGGCCCGACTCTGGCGCGACCTTCCCCACGACGTGTCCAACTC
>JBDLRG010000018.1:0-6994 GCA_039800125.1 Actinomycetota bacterium | reverse complement strand
TGAGGGCGGCACGGCGCCGGTACCACCGTCACAACCAGGCCCGTCGCTTCGTCGAGAACGAGGTGTGGGCGGCACTGGCCGATTCGCACCGAGAGGACACCGAGGCCGCCGACGTGCGCGAACTGCTCCACGACCATCCCGACGTGCGCGCGGCGCTCGAGCGGATGTGGCCGCTGCTGACCCCGACACAACTCCTCCACGACCTGTTCGGCAGCAAGGCGCTGCTGCGCCTCGCGGGTGAGGGCGTCCTCTCGGAGGATGAGAGCCTCGTCCTGCACCGCCCGCGGTCGGCGTCCGTGGAGGACGTGCGGTGGTCGAACGCCGACGTGGCACTGCTCGACGAGGCGACCCACGTCCTCGGGCCGCGCCCGCGGCGCAACGGACGCATCGACGACTCCGACGAGATGCGCACCTACGGCCACATAGTGGTCGACGAGGTGCAGGACCTGACCCCGATGCAACTGCGCATGGTGTCGCGCCGTTCCCTCAGCGGTTCGATGACCGTGGTCGGCGACATCGCCCAGGCCACGGGCCCGCTCGCACCCGACGATTGGAACGACGTCCTCGCCCATCTGCCCTCCCGCAGGGAGCCGCGCGTGACGGGACTGTCGGTGGGATACCGCATTCCCGCCCCCATCATGGAGCTGGCCGACCGTGTCATGCACGCCGCCACACCGGGTCTGCGTCCTCCCCGAAGCGTGCGCGAGGACGGCGAGGCACCGCGCATCGAGAGGGTCGACGATCCGTCATCGCTCGCACCCACCGTCGCCGTCGTCGCGCGCGACCTGCTCGCCCGGCAGGACGCCGGGAGGGTCGCCATCATCTGCTCCGACACCATGGTCGAGGAGATGTCCCGCGCACTCGATACCGCTGGTGTGGCCCACGGTCGGGCCCAGACCTCCGCGCTCGATGAACGGCTGTCGATCGTGCCCGCGTCATTGGCCAAGGGGCTCGAACTGGACGACGTCGTCGTGGCCGAACCGGCGGCCATCGTCGCCGACGATCCGCAGGGACTTCGTCTCCTCTACGTGGCACTCACCCGGTCGACGCGCAGCCTGGCGGTGGTGCACGCCCAGCCGTTGCCCGCGGCGATGATCTGACGCGCGGTCGGCGCCCGGGTCACCGGCGCGGCGTCACAACAGGGCGGCGGCGGAGTCGCGCAATTCCACGGCGAAGCGCAGCGCCTTGTCGCCGTCGGCGGGACGGGTTCGCTGCACCGCGGTGCGCACCAGGCCGACCACGGCACCCGTCTCGTCGAGGAGGTCGATGCCCGACTCGACGATGAGGGGCTGGATGCGCGCCCAGATCTCCTCGGCGCGCGCGAGACGACGGCGCGCCTCGTCCTTCTCGCCCTCGGCCACGGCATCCCCGAGTCCGGTGGCCAGCACGACGAGTTCGTCGAGGAGTGCCACGATGCCATCGGGCAGGGGGGCCGGAGCGGTCGTCGTCGTGGCGTCCGGCGACGTCGTGTCGAGGGGTCCGACGATCTCGGTCGCGCACGAGGTCGTGGTGGCCGAAACGGCGACGAGGGCGACCGCGCGCAGGAGGATGCGCATCATCGCATGACCAGGATGCGCGCACTCGCCCGCGGGTCGAGGTTCACGTCGTCGTTCTCTACGGTCACGAGCATGGTGCCGTCCTCGTCGAGACGGCGCACGAGACCGGATGACCCGGGCACGAGGCGGGATCGCTCGAGGAACTCGAGCATCCCGGGGACGAACTCGAGTTCCTCGGGGATGCGGGTGACGACGAAGCGGGCACCCGGTTCCACGTCGACGAGGCGCACGTGGTCGGGGGCGAGGTAGTCGGATCCGGGGATCGGGTTGCCGTGCGGGCACGTGGTGGGATTGCCGAGCCTGGCGACCATCGCCTCCTCCACCTCCTCGGACATGACGTGCTCCCACTTGCCGGCCTCGTGGTGCGCGGATGCCCACGAGAGCCCGAGGATGTCGGTGAGGAAGCGTTCGGCCAACCGGTGCCGGCGCACCACGCGCTGGGCGAGCCCCTCGCCCGATTCGGTGAGGGAGATGCGGCCGGCCTCGACGTGCACGAGGCCTTCGTCGGCGAGGCGCCTGATCATCTCGGAGACCGAAGGCCGCGACACGCGCAACCGCTCGGCGATGCGCGCTTGGATGACCTCGACGTCGTCCTCGTGGAGTTCGTAGATCGCCTCGCAGTACTCCTCGAACGCGGGATGGTGTTCGCCGGGAACTGCCATGCCCCGACTCTATCGGTCGGGTCGACGGGGGGTCCGCGCCCCGTTCACCACGTCCCGTCGCGGTCGGCCCGGTCGGCGGCCTTGACCGCGTATCCGATGACGATCGACGGTGCGAGAAGGACGGACCCCGCGATGAGCGACACCACGACCACGGTGACGAGCGGGCCGGAGAAACCGAGCACGAAGGCCATGACGAAACTCGACATCGCGAGGGCGTACAGGAGCCAACCGATGCGGTTGGCCAGCAGCGACCATTTCGCGATGCGCGCCCGGTTGGCCCGGATCGGATCGTCGTCGGGGGCGCTCACGTGCCGAACCTAGAGGTTGGCGGGGAGGAGTCCGCTGAGGTTCTCGAAGAACGGGTACAGCAGGACGATGAACACCACGAGGGCCGGGGGATACACCACCCAACGGCTGCGCCCCCGCTTGACGAGGGTGGTGGCGAAGACCGCGATGGCGGCGAGAAGGAGCCCGTAGAAGAGGACCTCGGGGATGGTCGAGGTGTCGTGGAACCATCCGTCGTCCAGCTCGTCACCCGGCAGGAGTTCGCCGTCACCCGGCTCGGTGTCATCGACGATCTCTTCGATGGTCGTGGAGGTCGTGGTGGCCCCGGCCGCGCCCGGAGCGATGGTGGTGGTGGGGACCGGACCGGTGATGAGTTCGGCCCGCACGACGATGCGACGCTCGCTGCTCCAGCGGGGGTGGCACGAGATCAGGGTGAGGATGGACTTCGACTTGTCGGTCGTCTTGATGACGGAAGTCTTGGTCGGCATGACGATCTGGGGCTTGCCGAACACCTCGTAGACGAAGACGCCCTTGGTCGTGGTGATCGTGATCTGGTCGCCGGCCTTGAGCTCATGGATGCGGCCGAAGGGCTGCCCGTAGGTGGTGCGGTGCCCGGTGATGGCCACATTGCCCTTCTGTCCGGGCAGCGGCGACTTGGGGAACAGTCCCGGCCCCATCTTGAGCAGGTCGGTCGTCACACCCGCCACCATGTACTTGTCGAGACCCATGGTCGGCGCCTGGATGCGACCCACGACCTTGGCCCCGGACGGGCGCCTGGGTTCGGTCGTGGTGGTGACGATGGTGGTGACACCCGGGACGGTGGTGGCCGGGGCGATCTGCTCCTGGAACTCCTTCTCGAGGTTGTCCTGAGCGCGGGACTCGTAGATGCCCGTGCCCCACAGCTGGTACACGACGAAGGCGAGCATGAGCAGTCCCGTCGTGAGGAGCGTCTTGCCGGTGATGTCGAGGATGCGCGACCAACGACCCGGGGACCGCACGGCGGACTCGGCGACCGGAGCGGAATCGTCGTTCGGGGTATCAGGGCTCTCGTCGTTCACGGATGACCAACCTAGTGGCATAACGGTCCAATCGGGGGGTCGCGGGACCGTTGTCCGGAGGACGGGGCGTGTCACTAGCGTTCGGGACGCATGGACCGCGTCGTCGAACTGGAGGGCGTGGTCGCCGTCGTCGGCCGTTTCCCCGTCCTCGCCGGCGCGCACCTGTCGGTGGAGCGCGGTGAGATTCTCGTGCTGCAGGGGCCCAACGGTGCCGGTAAGACCTCGCTCCTGCGCGTGTGCGCGGGACTCCTGCCGGTGGAACGGGGCACGGCGCGGGTGCTCGGCATGGACGTGCGAACCGAGCGGGAGCGCATCCGGACCCGTGTGGGCCTTCTCGGCCACGGCAACGGGCTGTACCTCGAGCTCAGCGCCGCCCGCAACATCGCGTTCTGGGGGGCGATGGCCGGGGCATCGCGCGCCGAGGTCGACCGCGCCATGGAGATGATGGGCGTGTCGGGTCGGCTCGCCGATGTCCCCGCAGCCCGACTCTCGGCCGGGCAGCGGCGCCGTTGTGCGCTGGCCTCGCTCGTGGTGCGGCGTGCCGAACTGTGGCTCCTCGACGAGCCCCACGCAGGTCTCGATGCGACGGGGCGGGACGAGCTCGACACGGTGCTGCGGTCGGCCGCGGCGGCCGGTGCGACGGTGGTACTGGCCAGCCACGAACGTGAGCGCGCGGCGGGACTCGCGACGCGCACCGTCACCGTGGACGGCGGTCTCGTGAAGGAGGAGTCGTGACGCTCGGTGTCACGGCGACCGCCCGGATCGTGGCGGGCAAGGACCTCGCCGTGGAGGCCCGGTCCCGCGTGCTCACCAACCAGGTCGCGCCCTTCGCCGCCATCGTCATGGTGATGTTCGCCTTCGCCCTCGACAACGACGGCATCCTTCTGCGTGTCGCCCCGGGTCTCGTGTGGCTGGCCGTCCTTTTTTCGCTGCTCGTCGTGGTGCAGAGGAGCTTCGCCGTGGAGACAGCCGACGGCGCCCTCGACGCGCTGCGCGTGGCCGGGGTCGATCCCGCCGCGATCTTCCTCGGCAAGTCGGTCGCGCTCATGGTCCAGCTCCTCGTGCTGGAGGCCCTGCTGGCCGGACTCGCGGTGGTGCTCTACGGCGTGACGATGGGTGGTGCCGGATTCGTGCAGTTGTGCGCGACGATGCTGGTCGCGACCGTCGGGCTCGGGTTCGTCGGGACGCTGTACGGCGGACTGGCTGCGGGTGCGCGCGGGCGTGAGACGCTCCTTCCTCTCCTTCTTCTTCCGGTTGTTGCGCCCGTGCTCATCGGGGCGACCCGTGCGACCGAGGCGGCGTTCGGGTCGGGGGGTGCCGAGGTCTCGGAGGGTCTGCCCTGGCTGGCCCTGCTCGCCGCCTTCGCCGTCATCTTCGGGGCGGTGGGTAGCCTCGCCTTTGGCCCCCTGATCGACGAATGAGCCCGATCGACCGATGAACACGGTGAACACGCAGAACACTGACGGCGACGCCGGCGCACCGACGCCGGCGGGAACGGGCACCCCCGCGACGAGGGCACTGGGAATCGTCGCCCTCCTCCTCATGGTCGCCACTGCACTGTTCGGTCTCGTGTTCTCGGCCGACGACATCGTGCAGGGAAGTTCGGTGAGGATCATGTACGTGCACGTGCCCTCGATCTGGGTCGCCTACGTGGCCTTCGTCCTCACCGCCGTCTGCTCCGCGGTCTATCTCTCCGGTAGCTCACGGTCGCTCTCGTGGGACCGGGTCGCCGGCGCATCGGCCGAGATCGGGGTGCTCTTCGTCGCGGTCTCCCTCGTCACCGGCAGTCTCTGGGGCCGGTTGTCCTGGGGCACGTACTGGGTGTGGGACGCGCGTCTCACCAGCACCGCGTTCCTCTTCGTCACCTATGTCGGCTACCTCGCCGTGCGCCGGCTCGGAGGCACGCACCGTCAGCGCGCCCGACGTTCCTCGGTCCTCGCGCTCCTCGCCATCCTCGAGATTCCGCTCGTGCATTTCAGTGTGCGCCTGTGGCGTTCCCTGCACCAGGAGGCCTCCGTGGCCACGGGCGGCACCGACGTCGAACTCGACGGTCTCATGCTGTTCTCCCTGTTCCTCGGGGTGGTCTCCTTCACCGCGGTGTTCGTCTGGCTCGTCCTGCACCGCCACCGCACGATCGTCCTCGAGGACACGATGGCCGACCGTGGCCTCGACGAGGCCATCGACCGTCGACGCGCCGAGGCGGGGGTGGCCTGACATGGACGACGCAGGATTCATCATCGGAAGTTGGGTGCTCACCACCGCGGCGATCGGGGCCTACGCCCTGTGGGTGGTGCGGAGGGGACGTCGACTCACCCGTCACGTGGACCGCTCGGAGCTGCCGTGGACCTGACACCCCGTGCCGCCGAGGACGCCGCGCCGACGCGTCGACGTCGACGCTGGGGTCCCGCGGTCGTTCTGTCCCTCGCGGTCGTCGCCGGAGGCGTGGTGGTGACGCAGTTCCTCACGAGCGCCATCGACTACTACTGCAACGTCGACGAGGTGGGTGCGCGCGAGGGATGCGAGGGCGACCGGCGCATCCGCGTCCAGGGCGTCGTGGTCCGCGATTCGCTGCGACGCAGCGATGCCTCCACCGCCTTCACCCTCGCGTTCAACGACGTCTCCCTCGACGTGCGCTACATGGGTGATCCCGGGGGCGTCTTCCAGGAGTGCATCCCTGTCGTGGCCCACGGTCGCATCGTGAACGGCGAATTCGAGAGCGACCGCATCGAGGTCAAGCACACGAACGAGTACGCAGCCGACAACGGCGAGAGGCTCGACGAGGCGGACGCGGAGGCGGCGGCATGCTCGGTGCTGGAGGGATAGGCGGACCGCTCGGAAGAGCGTCGCTCGTGGTCGGCCTCGTCGCGGCCGTGTTCGGCGCGCTCGCCGCCCTCGCCGGGGTGATCGGCTCCGACCGTCGTCCGTTGCGGCTGGTGCCGCGCTTCGCCGGGCTCATGGTGGCCGCCGGTATCGGGGCGTTCGTGGCCATGGAGTGGGCGATGATCACGCGCGACTTCTCGCTCGAATACATCCAGAAGGTGGGCAGCCGTTCCACCCCGGCGCTCTACAACTTCACCGCCGTGTGGAGCGCGCTCGAGGGTTCGATCCTCATGTGGGTGCTCATCCTCGTGGCGATGACGGCGTGGGTCGCGGTGAAGCACCGCAAGCGCCTCGACGATCCGCTCATCGGCTGGGCGATGGCGGTGATGTTCATCGTCTCGGCGTTCTTCTTCCTGCTCGTCGTCGGTCCGGCGAACCCATTCGCGCCCGGCCCGCCCGGCGTCACCGACGGACCCGGCCCGAACCCGCTCCTGCAGAACCACATCCTCGTGTTGTTCCATCCGCCGATCCTCTATCTGGGATACGTCGGTATGACCATCCCGTTCGCATTCGCGGTGGCGGCCCTCGTCACGGGACGTCTCGGCGAGGGTTG
>JBDLRG010000017.1:0-3888 GCA_039800125.1 Actinomycetota bacterium | reverse complement strand
GCCTACTTCCCGGTGTCGGCCGCCACCGGTGAGGGCGTGGACGCCCTGTTGGCGGCCCTCGTCGAGAGGATGCCCGAGGGCCCCGCGTACTTCCCGCCGGACATGGTCACCGACGTGGACGACCAGCAGTGGGTGGCAGAGCTCGTGCGCGAGCAGCTCCTCGCCGTCCTGAAGGACGAGCTGCCGTACTCGGTGGCCACGCGGGTCACCGAGTGGGAGTGGCCGCGCATCAGGTGCGAGATCTACGTGGAGCGCGAGAGCCAGAAGGGCATGGTCATCGGCAAGGGCGGTCTCCTGCTGCGGGATGTCGGCACGAAAGTGCGAGCCCAGCTGCCGCCCGGGGCCTTCATCGAGCTCCACGTGGTCGTGGACAAGGACTGGCAACAGCGCCCCGACCGTCTCGAGCGCCTCGGCTACTGACAGGTCCCTGAGCGGTCGGCGCGCCAGGTCCGGTCGCGTCCGGGTTCAGTCGGCGGTGATGCTCCGCAGGAACTCCTCGACCTCGGAGCGATGCCGGGTGCGTGCCATCGGAGGCAACGCGCCGATGAGCGTGCGCCAGTATCCGGCCACGGCCAATCGGCGGTCGAGCACCGCCACGACGCCCCTGTCGCGGTCGGTCCGGATGAGGCGACCCGCGGCCTGCGCCAGCGACGTGGCGGCGATGGGCAGGTCGATGAGCCCGAATGATTTGTCGCGTCCCACCAGGTCGCGACGAGCCTCGAGAAGCGGTTCGTCCGGGCGGGGGAAGGGCAGCTTGTCGAGCACCACGAGCGAGAGGGTGCGCCCGGGGAGGTCGACGCCCTGGAAGAAGGCCTGGGAGGCGAAGATGCAGGAGCTCTCGTCCTCGAGGAACATTTCGATGAGTCTCTGGCGCGGGTGCTCTGACGGCGTGAGGATGGGAAAGGTCAGGCGCTCCCGCATCTCGGCGACTGCGGCATGGAGAGCCTTGTTGCTGGTGAAGAGCGCGAGCGTCCGGCCTCCGGCGGCAGTGATGAGGGCCTCGAGTTCGTCGTGGACGAAGTCGGTGAATCCGGGGGAGTTGCGGTCGGGGAACTCGGGCGAGCAGTACAACCGGGAGTTGGTCTCGTAGTCGAAGGGGCTCGCCACCTGGAGCATCTCGGTGCCTTCCGGGGGCAGTCCGATGCGCTCGGGGAGGGTCGAGGGAATGGTGGCACTGGTGAGGACCGCGCAGTGGTCCTGCCACACCGCCGCGTCGAGAACGCTCCCGACGTGCAGGGGACTGATGCGCAGGGCGGGACGGTCCTCGCGGCCCTCGACATAGGCGACGAATCCCTCGGTGCGTCCGAGGGCGACGTCGATGTCGACGGCGAGGCGACCCGCCTGGGTCTGTGCCCGCCAGTTGCGTTGCTGCAGGTCCTCGTTGTCGCTCGTCACCCCTTTCAGTTCTCCGAGAAGTGCGGCGATCTCGATGCGGGCCGTGGAGAGGTGCTCGGCCACCGCAGCCGGCAACGGCATGCCGAGGCGGGTGCCCACGAGGCCCGACAGCGCCGAGCCGAGGCGCAGGCCGCACTCGTCCAGTTTCCGGGTGATGCTCGGGTCGGCGATCACTTTGCGCACTGCCGCCGCACACGAGGAGAGGCGACCGGGGCTGATCTGGACCCCGACCGTGTCGCTCATGACCGACTCGAGCTGGTGTGCCTCGTCGAAGACGACGATCTCGTGCTCGGGGAGTATCGCGCCATCGGTGGCGACGTGGAGTCCGTAGAGATGGAGGTTCACCACCACGACATCGGCGTCCTCGGCCGCGGCGCGGGCCTTCTCGGCGAAGCACGTGCCGCCACTGGGGCAGCGGTTGCGCCCCGGGCACTCGTCGCTGCCCACGCTGGTGGCCGCCCTCGCTCGTTCGCCGGGCAGATGGGGGAGTTCCTCGAAGTCGCCGGTGCGGGTGCGACCCGCCCAGGACACGATGGAGTCGATCTCCTCGCGCAGTCGTCCCCCCATCTCGTCGAATTCGAGCTGCCCCGACGACCCCTCCAGTTCGACGATGCGCTGACGGCACACGTAGTTGCCGCGCCCCTTGACGACAGCCCACGTGAACTCGCGACCGAGATGACGGGACAACAACGGGAGATCGTGGCGGCTGAGTTGGTCCTGGAGCGTCTTCGTGGCGGTGGCCACCACTGTTCTCTTCCCGGAGAGGAGCGCGGGAACGAGATAGCCGAGCGACTTCCCCGTTCCGGTCCCGGCCTGGACCACGATCGAGCGCCCGGCGTCGATCGCACCGGCCACGGCGTGCACCATGTCGACCTGTCCCTGGCGCTCTTCGGCGTTCTCCATCGACCCGGTGACGTGTCGCAACGCCTCGATGGCGGCGTCACCGGCGGCGGACCTGCTCATCGGGGTGCGACGAGGGCGAGTGCCTCGTCGAGTTCACCGGCGTCGACATCGGGCCAGAGGGTGTCGGTGAGGAGCACCCGTGCCCCGGGGATCTGCCAGAGCATGAAGTTCGAGATGCGCGACTCGCCGGAGGTGCGCACGAGGACGTCCACAGGGGGCATCGTCGGGTCGTAGAGCCGGGCCGAGATGGACGCCGGGGTGACCGGGCCCTCTCGCATCGCTGAACGGGCGGCGCGCACGAGCTCGGCGCGGCTGCCGTAGTCGAAGGCGATCGTGACGGTGAGGCCGGTGTTGGCCGCGGTCTCGGCCACGGCCCGGTCGATGGCGCGGCGGATGCGCCGGGGGGTGCGTGCCCCCGGTTCGTCGAAGGGCCGCCCCATCCACCGGGACCGGGCGTTGTTGCGGTTCATCTCCTCGGTGCGGGCGAAGAGGCGCTTGTGGAGCGCGAGGATGTGGCGGACCTCGGTGCGCGGCCGCACCCAGTTCTCCGTGGAGAAACCGAATGCGGTGAGCCATCCCACGTGCCGCGCGGCCGCGGCACGGACGATGCCGGCGAGGGCCTCCTCGCCGGCGGTGTGGCCGGCGGTGCGGGGAAGCCCGCGCTTCTTCGCCCATCGACCGTTCCCGTCCATGATGCAGGCGACGTGGACGCCACGCTGCGGATCGGGCTGGTCGGACACGCACGCCACCCTAGTGAGGGGGCATGTCGGGGCTGTGTGCATCGGTCGGGCACCCACGGGGTGGGAGAATGAGAACGTGGGACGTCGGGACGAGGCAGACGAGGGGCGCACGCTCCACCCGATGCATGTCGTCGTCGCGGCGGGGACGCCGACGGAGTGGGCGCGATTCGGTGTCCCCGAGTGGTCGCGCCGTCTCGACGATCTTGCCGACGGAGCCACCGGAGCGGGATGGGTCACCCTCGTGCCTCATCACGGTCCGCAACCGACTCCCGACGAGGTCGCCCGCGTTCGGGATGGTCTCGTCGCCGTCGGTGCGAGGGCCACCGATCCGGAGTCTCCCGTGCCGTCACTGCGCCACCACCGCAATGCGCCGGGCCGGCCCAGCGTGATCGTCGAGCCGATGGCGGACGGCCGGGCCCGATTCGCCGACACGGTGGAACGGTTGCGCCGCGAAGGTTGCGATCCGGCTGCCCTCGACGAGTCGATGCTCTCGCGGGCGCTTCTCGCCCCGGCTCCGGTCGAACCCGACCTCGTCGTCGTACTCGGTCCGTCCGACGTCCTGCCGACGTCGCTCGTCTGGGAACTTGCCTACAGCGAACTCGTGTTCCTCGATTCGGGATGGGAGGCGCTGAGGTCGGACCATCTGCGCATCGCGGTCGACGACTTCGCCCGCCGCACGCGGCGTTTCGGTGGCATCGACCCGTGAGTTCGTACCGTGACCGGGCTGTCGTGCTCGGATCGCACAAGTTCGGCGAGGCGGACCGGGTCGTCATCCTCCTCACGGAGAATCACGGGAAGATACGCGCCGTGGCCCGCGGGGTGCGCAAGACCCGGTCCTCCATCGGGGCGC
>JBDLRG010000016.1:0-7917 GCA_039800125.1 Actinomycetota bacterium | reverse complement strand
GGCCCTTCCTCAGCCTGGCCCTCGGCGGGATGCTCACGGTGGCGGTACTCGGTGGAGCCGTCCTCGTCGCCCGCACACCCGAACTACCCACGGTCGTTCCCTCCCCGGGCTTCACTCCGGTGACGATGCTGCAGACACCCGAGGAAGCGGTGCTCGATGACGAGGACGATGTGCCCCGACCCTGCTTCAATCAGCCGGTCAGCCTGAAGTGCGTGCTGGGAGACCCCGACTCCGGGTACGTCGTGGTGCACATCGGCGACAGTCACGCGCGTCACTTCTCGCCTGCCCTCGCATCGATCGCGGCCGAGCGCGGATGGCGCCTGCACAGCTGGACGAAGGCCGCGTGCGCGCCGTTCGACATCACCCAATACAGCTCGCAGAACCAGGGACCCAACGTCGGATGCCGGCGATGGTACGAGTCGGTCCTCGACGCCATGGATCGCATCGGACCGGTGGACCTCGTCATCATCGGGCGTTCGTCCACTTACTCCCGAATTCTCCTCGACGACGGAGGGAACCGCATCACCGACACGACACTCCAGTATTCCGAGTGGGCGCGGGGCGTCTCCTCCGCGCTGACGGCGCTGAGCGAACGGGCATCCCGGATCATTGTCATGAGGGACACGCCGTCGTTCAAGGAACCGTCCATGGTCGAGTGCCTGGCACTCGCCCGCACCGACCCCCTCTCCTGCTCGCGGCCGTTGCCCACCTCCCGTCCCGACGACTGGATGCGGGTCGCCGAGGCATCGATGGTGGTTCCTCCCGCGGTGAGCATGGTCGATCCCTTCTCGTTGGTGTGTCCCGCCGATCCCTGCACCGCCGTCAGCCCGGGTGGCGCCATCAAGTACCGCGACTCTCACCACCTCACCCAGACCTTCTCGCGCGAACTGGCCGACGGGCTCGACCGACTACTGCAGGCCGCGCTCGGCTGACCCAGATCTCCTCCACGCCTCGGACGACGCGCCGCACGATGGGTATTCTCCTGCGGTGTCCCCCTTCCGTTCCCGGGTCGTCCTGCTCGCCGCGGTCGTGCTCGCCGCGGCGTGCGACGGCGGTGACCCCGCATCGGAGCCGGACCCCGAAGGAAGCCTCGGCACGGTCACCGTGTTCGCGGCCTCGTCGCTCGCCGATGCCTTCACCGAACTCGCCGAGGACTTTGAGTCGCGCAATCCCGGCGCCGATGTCCGCCTCAACGTCGCCGGGTCGTCGTCCCTCGCGGCCCAGATCCGTGATGGAGCGCCGGTGGACGTGTTCGCGTCCGCGGACGTCGAGACCATGGCCCGGATCGTCGCAGACGGTCGCGTGGAGGGCGATCCCGTGGTGTTCGCCACGAACGCCGCGGCGATCATCGTCGAGAAGGGAAATCCCCTCGGCATCACCGGCCTCGCCGACCTGGCCCGACCGGGTCTCGTCGTCATCACCTGTGCCCCGGAGGTGCCCTGCGGACGGTACGCGGGCACCGTTCTCGACAATTCCGGTGCCACGGTGCGGCCGAGATCCCTCGAGGACAGCGTCCGGGCCGTGGTCACCAAGGTGACGCTCGGGGAAGCAGACGCGGGCATCGTCTACGTGACGGATGTGGTCGCGGCCGGCGACTCCGCCGAGGGTGTCGACATCCCCGCCGACGTCAACGTGACCGCCGAGTACCCCGTCGCCGTGCTCCGAGACGCGACCAACACGACGGCCGCGCGGCTGTTCCTCGAGTTCATCACCTCGGCGACGGGACGGGCGATCCTCGCCTCCCACGGGTTCGGTGCGCCGTGAGGCGTCACCGCCGTTTCCACACCGGTGTTCCCCTCCCGGCGGTCGTACTCGCATTCGTCGCCGTGGCCTTCTTCGTCCTTCCCCTCCTGGGGCTGGCGTGGCGGGCGCCGTGGTCACGGGTCGGGGACATCCTCGGCGGGGAGACGGCGACCCGGGCACTGCGTCTGTCGCTCGTGACCTCGGCATGGGCCACGCTCCTGTCGGTGCTGTTCGGTGTGCCCCTCGCCTGGGTGCTCGCCCGGTCCCGGATCCCGGGTCGCGGCGTCATCCGCGCCCTCTGCACTCTCTCGATGGTCCTTCCCCCCGTCGTGGGAGGCGTCGCGTTGTTCTTCGCTCTCGGACGCCGCGGCCTCATCGGACAATGGCTCGATCGCTGGTTCGGCGTCGCCCTGCCCTTCACCACGACCGCGGTCGTCATCGCCCAGACGTTCGTGGCGATGCCCTTCCTCGTCGTCACCCTCGAGGCCGCGCTTCGCCAGCAGGACACCCGTCACGAGGATGCCGCCCGCACCCTCGGCGCCTCGCGCTGGTATGCCTTCCGTCGAGTGACCCTTCCTGCTGTCCGGCCCGCCCTCGTCGCGGGAGCCGTGCTGTCGTGGGCACGGGCGCTCGGGGAGTTCGGGGCGACCATCACCTTCGCGGGCAGCTTCCCCGGCACCACCCGCACGCTTCCGCTCGAGGTGTACCTCTCGTTGGAGACGAATCCCGAGGAGGCCGTCGTCCTCTCGATGATCCTCGTCACGGTGTCGTTCCTCGTCCTCCTCGGCCTGCGCGATCACTGGTTCGGTGCGCGCTCCACCCGGTCGGTCGTCCCCTGAGCCTCGACGCCGACCTGTCCCTGCGCCTCGGGGAGCTCGACCTCGCGGTCTCGCTGCGGGTGGGGTCCGGCGAGGTCCTCGCGCTCCTCGGGCCGAACGGGGCGGGCAAGACCACGGTGCTGCGCACCCTCGCGGGACTCGCTTCCGTCGACGGGGGCTCCATCGTGCTCGACGGAGTCGTGCTCGACGACCCGGTACGCGGCGTCCTCGTCGAGCCCGACCGGCGTTCGGTGGGCATGATGTTCCAGGATCATCTCCTGTTCGACGGGATGTCGGTGCTCGAGAACGTCGCGTTCGGACTGCGGGCGCGTCGCACGGATCGCAACGAGGCCCGCACCCGTGCCCGTGAATGGCTGGAACGGGTCGGACTCGCCGACCGCGCCGCGGCGCGACCCCGGGAGTTGTCCGGTGGCCAGGCCCAACGGGTGGCCCTGGCGCGTGCACTCGCCACCGACCCGCGCCTCTTGTTGCTCGACGAGCCGCTCGCCGCTCTCGACGCCTCGACCCGAGCCGGGGTGCGACAGGAACTGAGGCGGCATCTCGGGGCGTTCGCCGGTGCGTGCGTGCTCGTGACCCACGATCCCGTGGACGCCTGGACCCTCGCCGACAGGATCGCCGTGGTGGAGGCGGGTCGCCTCGTCCAGACCGGCACGCCCACAGACATCACCGCGCGCCCACGAACGCGATGGGTCGCCGACCTCGTCGGAGTGAATCTGGTCGTGGGATCCGTCCGCGACGGGGTGCTCGTCAGCCACCACGGCGCCACCGTCGTGGTGGCCGACGCCGCACCCGGGCCCTCTCTCGCCGTGATCCGTCCCCGCTCCATCGTCGTGTCGCGATCGGCTCCCGAGGGCACGAGTGCGCGCAACTGCTGGTCGGGCACCGTCACCGACGTCGATCGGCTGGGCACCCGTGTGCGAGTGAGCATCGCGGGCGCGGTTCCGCTCGTCGCGGAGATCACCGAGGAGGCGTTCCGGGAACTGCACCTCGTGCCGGGGGACGCGGTGCACGCATCGGTGAAGGCCACGGAGATAGAGGTGTCCCCCGTCTGATTGCCGGGAGTGCATCGGGAATCGACGTGTGCCCGGGGTGGGGATCGAACCCACAAGGTGTCGCCACCCGGGGGGTTTAAGCCCCCTGCGTCTGCCAATTCCGCCACCCGGGCCGCGAACCCACGGTATCCCCACCGGGAGGGCGTGAAATCGTGCCCGGACCTACCATGGCGTCCGTGGCGGCAGACAACCTTCCCCGCGCCGACGCCCACATCCCGGCTCTCGACGGGTTGAGGGCCGTCGCCGTGCTGTCGGTCATCGGCTACCACTTCGGCATGCCGGGCCTCGGGGGCGGCTTTCTCGGAGTCGACCTGTTCTTCGTCCTGTCGGGTTTCCTCATCACGCGACTCCTCGTGTCGGAACACGACCGCACCGGCACCATCTCTCTGCGCGGATTCTGGTCCCGCCGAGTGCGTCGCCTCACGCCGGCGATCCTCCTCGTGCTCGTCACGGTGGCGGTGTGGGGGACGCTCACCCTCGACAGGTTCGCCCTGCGCACCCTGCGCGACGACATGCTCTCCACGCTCGGATACATGGCCAACTGGCGATTCATCCTCGCCGACCAGTCCTACTTCGCCGCCTACGGGGAGGTCTCCCCCCTGCGCCACATGTGGTCACTCGCGATCGAGGAGCAGTTCTACCTGGTGTGGCCGTTGATCGTTGTCGGCGTGCTCACCGTGGTGCGCGGGCGTCGCGCACCCCTCATCGCGCTCGCGACGGCGATAATCGCCGGTTCCACCACCCTCATGTGGCTCCTTCACGACGCGGACGACCCGTCGCGGGCGTACTACGGCACCGATTCGCGTCTGGCCCAGCTGGTTGTGGGCGCACTGCTCGCCGTGGTGCTCCTGCGTCGACGCACCGTGATCCCGCCCCGCGGCGCCCGCGGACGCTCCCTGGTCGGCTTCATCGCCCTGACCGCGATTGTTGCAGCCTTCTTCGTCGTGGAGGACGGCGACGCATTCATGTACCGCGGGGGATTCCTCGCTTTCTCCGTCCTCGTGGCACTCCTGTTGTGGGCGGTGACGACGTCCCGTGGCTCGGCGATCGACCGGATGCTCTCGTGGCGTCCGGCCGTGCTCGTGGGACAGGTCTCCTACGGCCTCTATCTCTGGCACTGGCCCGTGCAGATCATGCTGTCGCCCGATGCCACCGGTCTCGAGGGACCCCTTCTCGCGTCCCTGCGTCTCGTGACCACGTTCGGCGCCGCCGCACTGTCGTACCTCGTCATCGAGCAACCCGTCCGCCGGGTGCGGGGATGGGCGACCTCGCTGACGGGAGGCCGAGCGGCCGTCGCGTTCTCGGTGTCCATGGCCGTGGTGCTCGGTGCAGTCCTCGGCACCACGAGCAGGTCGGCCCCGCTTCCGGAGTACCTCGACAGCGTCACCGCCGAGGTCATCGACTCGGGGACACCGCCGGCCGACGGCACTGGACAGATGTTGCAGCTCGTCCTCACCGGTGACTCGCTCGCCCATTCGCTCACCCGCGCGATGGAGAACCAGACGTCGAACCTGGGGATCACCTTCGTGTCGCGGTCCCTTCCCGGGTGTTCGATGACCAGGGGTCTGCCCGCGGACGGAAAGGGCGTCCCTTTCGAGGAGGGACTGGCCTGTGAAGTGGCTCACGAGGAGTTCATCCGTGCCACCGCGACCTCGTACCCGTCGCGGGCCGTGGTGTGGATCGCGGCCTGGGACGCCTACGACCGCCGGGTCGACGGGGTCCACTACCGCGTCGGCACGGACGCGTGGCGGACGAAGATGACCGACCTCGTGGACGAGACCGCCGACGTTCTCGCTGCTCGCGGTGCCCACCTCTTCCTCGTGTCGCTCGCCCCGGTGGCACTCGAGAACGAGACGGACCACGAGGACGCCGCCTTTGATGAGCGCGTCGCCACCTACAACGACCTGCTGCGCGACTATGCCCGCGAGAACCCGGCGCGCGCCACGTTCGTGGATCTGGCGGCCCGGGTCTGTCCCGACATGCCCAGTGCCTGCCGCGCCGTGGTGGAGGGAATTCGCCTGCGCCCGAAGGACGGGGTGCACTTCGACGGACCCGGCGCGAGGTGGGCATCCCGCATCATCCTCGATGTGGTCACCGCCCGCTTTGACTGGCGCTGAACCTCAAGCGACCCGCGCGTCTGTGGGTGAATCCGCCGCGGGCGGCAACGGCGATGCCGTGAGGGATTCGAGCGCCCTCCAGAGGCCCGTACGGACCCGGTCGGCCTCGTCCGGGGCGAGGCGATTGAGCACGACGACTCCCTCGACCATGTCCGCGACCACGGCGATGAAGGGACGACCCGACACCCGCACCGCCACCACACCGCCCGGTCCGTCGGGGGCACGACGCACCGTCCTGTTCGCTCCGAGGATGCGCGGCGGGGTGCGGAAACCCGGCGGGGTGCAATCGAGTTCGACCGCGGCGGCACCGATGACGCGCGCCGCCTCGAGGAAGGTGGCGGTGCGCGATCCGGACATGGTCGCATCGTGCCACGGGGGTGTGGCGCGGCTCATCGTCCCGAACACGCCGCACCCCTCGCCTAGGTTGACCGCGATGGAAGCCGAGCTCAATCCCCTGCAGGAGAGGATCCTCGCCGACATCCGCCTTCCCGACGACTGGCAACCCCTCCCCGAGGACCTCGTTCCCGCGCTCGAGTCCGAACTCGCCGAGGCCCTCTCCCCCCTCGAGGGATGGTTCACCGCCGACGCCCAGCTGCGCGTCACCAAGCACATGCTCGCCACCGTCCACGGATGCGAGGCCCACTTCCTCGCCCAGCACGCCGAACCGTTCTCCTGGAACATCAACACGGTCCGGGGAACCATCGCCCACAAGGGAATCGAGATCCTCCTCAACATGCCCTCGCCCCCCTCGCCGGGTGAACTGGCCGATGCCGCCATACAGAGCGTGGCCGAGAACCCCCGCGAGAGCGCCGCCGACTTCATCAACGGGCTCTCTCCGGCCGATCGGGCCGAGTTGCGCAGCGCCGTCGTCGTCTACCTCACCACCTACACCGAGTGCTTTCCCCCCCTCAAGCAGGCGTGGCGGCCCGTCGTGGAGTACCCCGTGACGTACTCCCTGTTCGCCAACTCGGTCGTGCTCAGCGCCCGCATGGACCTCGTCATCGGTCAGCTCGGACGCAAGGTCATCCTCGACGTCAAGACGGGACGAACGCTGTCCATCCACAGGGAGGACCTGCGCTTCTACGCACTCGTCGAGGCACTGCGCAGTCGCCGTCCGCCCCGGCTCACGGGCACCTACTCGCTGGAGTCGGCCCGTCTCGAGAGCGAACCCGTGAGCGAGGGCATGCTGCGGGCCGCCGTGCGGCGCACCGCGCACGGTGCCATCGCCGTCGCCGAGCTGCTCAAGAAGAAGCGCGCTCCCGAGGTGCGTGCCGGCGCACAGTGCCGCTGGTGCCCGCTCGCCGCGGAATGTGCGACCGGAACGGAGTACCTCCGCCGGCTCGCCGACCCCGACGACGATGCCTGACCATCTGCTCCGGGCGATCCACCCGTTCACACCTCAGGGAGTAGGAACGTGGGGCGACATGAGGGCCACCTGCACGCCCAACCCGACGGCCGGGCGCACGGTGGAAATGAACCGACCCGGTTGCGTGGCCGCCTTTGGGGTCGACACGGCGTCCGGTCCGAGGTCGGCGCAGAGCCCGTCCAGGTCGTCGACGCTGAGCACGAACCCCCACAACGACGCACCCGGCGAGGGGTCGCGCGGGTTCGTCACCACCTCGATCACGGTGTTGTCGGGCTTGTAGAAACACTGACGGGCACCGCCGCCGAGGTCGCGCTCCCGGCGCAGAGGCAGTCCGAGCACTTCTTCGATGGCGGCTCGGGTGCGGTCCATGTCGTCGGTCATCAGCACCACGTGGTCGACCCCGACGACGACATGACGACCGATGGTCGACGTCCCCGATTGGCGCGACACCCCGTGCTCGACCGCGGCGAGGCGGGTCGGGATCCCGTCGACGGAGACTTCACGCACCGCGTCAACACGGGAGTCGTCAATGCTGGCGTCGCGATGGAACGACCATGCAGAGAGCCCCCGGGGACCGTCATCGGCGGTCAAAAGGACATCGGCGAGAAACACCGTGTCGCCGGACACGCTCAGTCCCAGGAGTTCCCACGGACCGGTCCCGCCCCCGCATCGCAGGGACGAGAGAAGCATCATGAAGGGAAAGGAATCAGCCGCGACCCATGTTGGGACGCTTGCCGTGATTGGCCTTCGAGCGGCGCATCCGCGCCTTGCGCTTCTTGGTCTTCTTCGACATAGGAGAC
>JBDLRG010000015.1:0-7592 GCA_039800125.1 Actinomycetota bacterium | reverse complement strand
TCGACTCATGCTCGACGTGGCACGCCGCGGTGACGCGCCGCGCCGCGGCACGGGTCGCATGGCGTTGAAACCCTTCGCCCCCGAGGAAGGGGACCTCGACATCGACGCGAGCATCGACGCGCTCGCGGCCGTGCACCGGGGCTCGCCGGCCGACCCCGAGGGTCTGCGCGTGCGGGGTTGGACGCGCCCGGGCACCGCGCTGTGCCTCGTGCTCGACAGGAGCGGATCCATGGGAGGGGCGCCGCTCGCTGCCTCGGCGATCGCCGCTGCGGCGGTGGCGAGTCGCGCACCCGAGGACTACAGCGTCGTCGTGTTCGGCAGGGACGTGGTCGTCGTCAAGTCCCAGGACGTCCCGAAGGACCCGGAGCGTGTCGTCACGGACGTGCTCGGCCTGCGGGGACACGGCACCACCGACCTCGCCGGCGCCCTCCTCGAGGCGGGTCGGCAACTGTCGCGCTCGCGCGCCGCACGGCGCATCACGCTCGTCCTGTCGGATTGTCGCGCCACCGTGGAGGGTGACCCGATTGCGGCGGCAGCCCTGCTGGACGAGGTGGCGGTGGTCGCGCCGGCATCGGATGACGCAGAAGCGACCGAGTTCGCCCGCCGCGCCGGAGCACGACTCGTCACGATGGACGGCCCGTCGTCGATTCCGGCCGCGATCACGGCCGCACTGCGCGACTGACTCAGTACTGGCAGTTCGGGTCGTTCGGGGGAACGATTCCCCGCTCCTTCTGCTCGATCGTCACGATCGGCAGCGTGGAGCCGGTGGGCTTCGTGGTCGCGGTCGTGGATCCGGGCACCGTGGTGCCGGTGCCCGTCGGAGCAGTCACGCTCGCCTTGCCCTGGAACAACGCCATGATCGCCTTGGCGGTCTCCGAGTCGAAATCCGGTTCGATGATCGATTTGTTGTCGACCGACTTTCCGCTGCCGGGGAACGTGTACGAACCGGTGGCGTTCGCGTCGTAGTCGCGCATCGCGTCGGCGAGTTCGAGGAGCATCATCGGTGTCATCCGGTCATCGGTGATGACGTTGTTCAAGCCAGCGGAGAGGATGTTCGCGGCGGTACGGGGGTTCGTGCGCGCCTCGGCGAGTGCCTTCTTCATCACCCGCTTGATGAAGTCCTGCTGGCGGGCGATGCGACCGTAGTCGGCCCCGCCGTCGCTCTCCCACGCACCGGTGGCCGGATTGAACCACTGGTACTTGCGCGACCTCACGTACCGGAGCGCGGTCTCGCCGTCGAGGAGCAGGCACACGTTCTGCTGGTCGACCTGGAAGAGCGAGCTGTTGTCGCGGGCCTTGAAGCGGAAGTTGACCCTCACGCCCCCCACGGCGTCGACGATGTGCTTGAAGGCGCACAGGTCGACGCTCACGTAGTGGTCGATGTCGATGCCGAAGTTGGACTTGATGGTGCGGATGAGGAGGTTCGGGTTCTTCGAGTCGTAGGCGCCGTTGATGCGCCCCTTGCTGGTCCCGTTCCCGATGCGCACCCACAGGTCGCGGGGGAACGAGAGCATGGCCACGGCGTTCGTGCGGGGATCCACCCGGATGACGAGGAGGCTGTCACTGCGGGCCCCCATGTAGTCGCGCTTGCCGATGCCCTTGGTGTTGAGGTCGTCACAGGTGTAGTTGTCCGCACCGGTCACGAGATAGTTGCGCGGTGAGTCGTCCTCGAGGGTGAGGTCGATGCCGCTGGCCTCCTGCTCGATGACGGGACGCTCGATGGCGATCACCTTGCGGCTCCCCAGCTTCCAGTTGGCGTAGAGCAACCCGGAACCTGCTGCCAGGGTGGTGAGGGCCAGCACGAGGTTGAACACGATGAAGACCGTGGTCTTGCGGGGGCGGTGTCCGGGAGCGACGGTCATGACCGTGACACCGTAGTGGCGTGGGATACCCCGGGGCCTTCGGGGCCGGGATCAGTCGGCCGGGGCGAGGGTGACGTCGACGGCGAGGCTACCGGCGGGTCCCTCGTGCCAGGAGACGGCGTCCACCGATCCGGCATCGGCGATGTCGGTCCATCCGGCCCGCACCGCATCGAGCTCGGCCGGGGTGGCCGTGATCGCCACCGTCTCCACCCGGGCGCGCTGGCTGACCTTCGCCTCGGTCTTGGCGCGCCGGATCGCGGCGATCGTGCCGCAGATCGCCGCGATGAGCTCCTCGGCGGCATCCGTGTCGGCACCCGCCGCGGTCTCGTCCGCGGTGGGCCAGGGTGCCCTGTGCACCGAGCCCTCCTGCCACCAACTCCACGTTTCCTCGGTGACGAAGGGGAGCATGGGGGCGAGAAGACGCTGCACGGTCGACAGTGCGCGCAGGAGCGCCGCCCGGGCCGATGCGGCGGCGACGTCCCCGTGACCGCCGTAGGCGCGACCCTTGACGAGTTCGACGTAGTCGTCACAGAACCACCAGAAGAACGCCTCGGTGCGCTCGAGAGCGCGGGCGTAGTCGTATTCCTCGAAGGCGCGCGTGGCCTCGTCGACGACGCCGGAGAGACGGGTGAGCATCGCGGCATCGAGCGGTTCGACGGGCCGTGCCGTCGGATCGGCCTCGCCGAAACCGAGGACGAACTTGGTCACGTTGAGGAGCTTGACGGCCAGCTTGCGTCCGACCTTCATCTGGTCCTCGCTGAAGGCCGTGTCGATCCCGGGCCGGGCACCGGCGGCCCAGTAGCGCACGGCGTCCGAGCCGTAACGGTCGAAGAGGTCGATGGGGGTGACGACGTTGCCCTTGGATTTCGACATCTTCTTGCGGTCGGGGTCGAGGATCCACCCCGACAGCGCGGCGTTGCGCCATGGGAGCGAGCCGTGCTCGAAGTGGGCGCGCACCACCGTGGAGAACAGCCAGGTGCGGATGATGTCGTGACCCTGGGGGCGCACGTCGTAGGGATAGACGCGCGAGAACAGATCGTCGTCGTCGCCCCACATGCCGGCGATCTGCGGCGTGAGCGACGAGGTGGCCCACGTGTCGAGGACGTCGGGATCACCGGTGAATCCCCCGGGTGCGTCGCGAGCGGAGGGGTCGAATCCCTCGGGAACGTCGACGAGCGGGTCGACGGGCAGACGGGACTCGTCCGGCACGATCGGTGCGTCGTGGTCGACCGAGCCGTCCGCGAGCACCGGGTACCACACGGGAACGGGAACACCGAACCACCGCTGGCGGCTCACGAGCCAGTCGCCGTTGAGACCCTCGACCCAGTTCGAGTAGCGGTGGCGCATGTGGTCGGGGTGCCACACGAGGGACTCCCCGCGTGCCAGCAGCGCCTCGCGCAGGTCCGTGTCGCGACCGCCGTTGCGGATGTACCACTTGCGACTCGTGACGATCTCGAGCGGGCGGTCGCCCTTCTCGTAGAACTTGACCGGGTGCACGATGGCGCGGGGTTCGCCGCGCAGGTCGCCCGACTCGCGCAGCATCCCCACGATCGCCGTCTGGGCCTGGTTGATGCTGCGGCCCGTCACCGACGCCCAGGCGGCGAGTCCCTCGGTGGAGACGATCGCCTCGGGAGCGTCGGCGACGATGCGTCCGTCCCGTCCGATGATGGCGCGCACCGGGAGATTGAGCTCGCGCCACCAGATGACGTCGGTGAGGTCGCCGAAAGTGCAGATCATGGCGATGCCCGTGCCCTTGTCGGGCTGGGCGAGCTCGTGGGCGAGCACCGGCACTTCGACGCCGAACAGCGGCGTGCGCACGGTGGTGCCGAAGAGGGGCTTGTAGCGCTCATCGTCGGGATGGGCGACGAGCGCGACGCAGGCGGGGATGAGCACGGGGCGCGTCGTGTCGATGAGGATCTCGCCGGATTCGTCCGTGCGTGCGAACGCGACCGTGTGGTACGCCCCGGGACGCTCACGGTCCTCGAGCTCCGCCTGGGCGACGGCGGTCTGGAAGTCGACGTCCCACAGCGTGGGCGCCTCGCGCGTGTAGGCCTCCCCGCGGGCGAGGTTGCGCAGGAACGCGCGCTGGCTGGCGCGACGCGACCGCGCGTCGATCGTGGAGTAGAGGAGCGACCAGTCCACCGAGAGACCGAGTCGGCGGAAGAGGTCCTCGAAGACCTTCTCGTCCTCGGCCGTGAGTTCCTCGCACAGTTCGATGAAGTTCGGCCGCGAGACGGGCACCGGCTTGTGGTCCTTGGGCGGATCGCCGCGGAACGGGGGCTCGAGCCCGGCGACGTAGGGCACCGACGGGTCGCAGGAGACACCGAAGTAGTTCTGCACCCGTCGCTCGGTGGGCAGGCCGTTGTCGTCCCATCCCATCGGATAGAAGACGTCGCGACCGCGCATGCGCCAGAAGCGGGCGACCGTGTCGGTGTGCGTGTAGGAGAACACGTGCCCCATGTGCAGCGACCCGCTCACCGTGGGCGGGGGAGTGTCGACGGCGAAGACGTTGTCCCTCGTGGCGGTCCGGTCGAAGGCGTGGATGCCGGCGGCGTCCCATTCCCCGATCCACCGGGACTCGATGCCCTCGAGGCTCGGCTTGTCGGGGACCGCGGACATAGGGTCCGAATCGTAGGCTCGTGGGGTGCTGAACCTCTACGACACGGCCGAGCAGAGGGTGAAACCGCTCGCCATGCGCGAGGCGGGGAGGCTCGGCATCTATCTGTGCGGGCCCACCGTCTACGGACCCCCGCACCTGGGGCACGGCCGGGCGACGCTCGTCTACGACATCCTGTGCCGATACCTGCGCTGGCGGGGCATCGAGGTCCGGTTGGTGTCGAACATCACCGACATCGACGACAAGATCATCGACAGGGCGACCCGGGAGGGCCGCCCCTGGACGGACATCACCCGCGCCTGCGAGGGCGTGTGGTTCGACTCGATGGGTCGCCTCGGCGTGGCCCGACCCGATGACGTCCCGCACGCCACCGAGTACGTGGACTCGATGGTCACCATGATCGGCGAGCTCGTGGAGCGCGGTGCGGCCTACGTGAGCCCCGACGGGGTGTATCTCGACGTGGCCTCGGTGCCCGACTACGGACTGCTCGCCCATCAGAGTCTCGACGACATGATGGAGGGGGGCGGGGAGCGCGAGGTCCTCGGCGCCGCGACCAAGCGGAACCCGGCCGACTTCGCGCTGTGGAAGTTCTCCAAGACCGGCGAGCCGGCGTGGCCCTCGCCGTGGGGCGAGGGTCGACCGGGGTGGCACAGCGAGTGCGTGGTGATGAGCCTCGAGCTGCTCGGCGAGGGGTTCGACCTGCACTGCGGCGGCGCCGACCTGCGCTTCCCCCATCACGAGAACGAGCGCGCCCAGGCCGTGGCGCTCGGACGCGAGTTCGCGGCGCACTGGATGCACAACGGCTTCGTCGTCGACGCCGAGGGCGAGAAGATGTCGAAGAGCCTCGGCAATGTGGCGAATCTTCCGGACCTGCTCGACCGTTTCGATCCGCGCGCCTATCGCATGCTGCTGCTGCAGTCGCACTACCGCTCGCCCGTGCGCGTGGGTGCCGATGCCCTCGATGCCGCGGTGGCGTCGCTCGCCGGTCTCGATGCCTTCGCCGCCCGTACAACGGGGGTTCCCGTCGTCGCACCCGATGGGAGCGTGCGGGATGCCTTCGTCGCGGCGATGGACGACGACCTCGACACGCCCGCCGCGATGGCGGTCGTGTTCGACGCCGTCCGGGCGGCCAACGCCGCCCTCGACACGGGCGACACCGCCCGCGCGGGCGCACTGCGGGCCGCGGTGACGGAGGTGCTCGGCGCGGTGGGGCTTCTGCTCGCGGGTCCCGCCGACGTTCCCGCCGACGTGGCCGAGAGGGCGCGACGTCTCGACGAGGCGCGGACCGCCCGCGATTTCGAGGCCGCCGATGCGTTGCGCGACGGACTGGTGGCCGATGGTTGGACGGTGGAGACGACGAAGGAAGGGACGCGCGTCCGACGTGGCTGACACCGCCCGGAAGCCGATGCCGCCCGGCTTCTGGCCCATCTGGACCACGGTCGCCCTCGATCTCGTCGGTTTCGGCATCGTCGCGCCGATCCTCGGTCGCTACGCCGAGCGTTTCGGGGCGAGCGGCTTCGAGGTGGGGATGCTCTTCGCGTCGTTCTCCCTCGCCCAGGTGGTGCTCGCCCCGGTGCTCGGTCGTCTGTCGGATCGCATCGGACGAAAGCCGGTCATCATCCTCTCCCTCGTGGGAACGGCGGTCGGCAGCTTCATCACGGGTGCCGCCGGCGCCCTGTGGGTGCTGTTCCTCGGCCGCATCCTCGACGGCGCATCCGGGGCGAGCGTGGCGGTGGCCCAGGGAGCCGTCGCCGACATCGCCCCGCCCGAGGACCGGGCCCGACTGCAGGGCATGCTCGGTGCGGCCTTCGGTCTCGGCTTCGTGCTGGGTCCGGCCATCGGCGGTCTCGCCGCCCTCGGCGGCCCGCACGTCCCCTTCTTCGTGGCGGGCACCGTGGCGGCGGTGAACGCCGTCGTCGCGTTCCGGCGCCTTCCCGAAACCCGACCCGTGCGCACCGCCGTCACCGCGGACATCGGTGTTCGGGCCGAGGGAGCCGCGGGCGGGTCGGTTGCCACCACTGACGGTCCCGTGCGCTCGCGCATCCTCGTGCGTTACGCCGTCACCGCGTTCATCGTCACGGTCGGGTTCGCGGGCGTGGAATCCACCTTCTCGCTCTTCGGCGAGCGTCGGTTCGACCTCACGGAGGGCTCGACCGCGCTCGTCTTCCTCTTCATCGGCCTGCTCCTCGTGCTCGTGCAGGGCCGGCTCATCGGCCCCGGAACCGCGCGATTCGGCTCCGCCCGCCTCCTGCGCGGGGGAATGGTGACGGTGGCCGGGGGTCTCCTTCTCCTCTCTTATGCGACCCAGTGGGCGATGCTCGTGCCGGCCATCGTGCTGCTCGCCGTCGGTCAGGGCTTCGTCAGCCCGACCCTCACCGCGCTCGTCGCCGCCGAAGCGCCGCCCGAACGGCGCGGCGAGGTGCTGGGGTGGGTGCAGAGCTCGGGTGCGATGGCCCGCATCGTCGGGCCGGTGTCGGCGGGGATCCTCTTCGACGCGGTCGGGCCGGGGGCCCCGTTCCTCGTGGGGGCCGTGTTCTACGCGGTGGCCCTGGCCGTGGTCGCGGGCATCGACCGCCAGTAGGTTGGCGGGCATGGCCGAGTTTTCCCTCCACCTCAACGACGACCAGAAGCAGATCCAGGAGTGGGTGCACACGTTCGCCAAGGACGTCATCCGCCCCGCCGCCCAGGAATGGGACGAGCGCGAGGAGTTCCCGTGGCCCGTCGTGCAGGAGGCCGCCAAGATCGGCATGTACGGCTGGGAATTCCTCATGAACAACATGTCGGACCCCTCCGGTCTGACCATGCCCGTCACCATCGAGGAGCTCTTCTGGGGCGACGCCGGCATCGGCATGGCCATCATGGGATCGGGACTCGCCGCCGCCGGCATCGCCGGCAACGGCACCCCGGAGCAGGTCATGGAGTGGGTGCCCCAGTGCTACGGCACAGCCGACGATGTGAAGCTCGGTGCATTCTGCGTGAGCGAACCCGACGCCGGTTCGGACGTGTCGTCGCTGCGCACTCGTGCGGTGTACGACCAGGCCAACGACGAGTGGGTGCTGAACGGCACCAAGGCCTGGATCACCAACGGTGGCATCGCCGACGTGCACGTGGTG
>JBDLRG010000014.1:0-4908 GCA_039800125.1 Actinomycetota bacterium | reverse complement strand
ATTTGCGCAAATCCGACTATTAGGGTTGAAAAGTCACTAAATAACCGCTACAATTGGTCTTTCTCGGTACCGAACCGGGACCGGGACATCCGACGCACCCGTGTGGTGAAATGACGCCGATCACATCGGACCGTCGCGAAGGACGCATCCGGATCCACGAGAAAGGACGGTGGCAGATGGCGGGAACGGGGCCGATGATCGAAGCAACGGGCGAGCGGACGCCGGGTCTGCGCGTGCTGCTCGCCGCATCGATCACCGACACGGTCGACACTGTCGTCGCCCATCTCTCCGACACCTCCGGACGCGATCTGTTCGCCGCCGACCACGTCATCGTGCCGAACGCCGGGGTGAGGGCCTGGTTGCTCCAGCAGGTCGCGGCTCGCCTCGGCGCGTCCGCCGCCGGCGGCGACGGCGTGGTGGCCCGCGTCGAGGTCGGGTACCTCGGCATGCTCGACCGACTCCTCCTGGGTGGTCGCGCCGGGGAGGAGGACCCCTGGTCCATCGAGGCGATGACGATGGTCATCCTGGGTCGTCTCCAGGCCTCGTCGGCGTACGCGGCCCTGGTCTCGCGACACGGCAAGAGACCGCTGCGCGCGGCGCGTGTCATGGCCGACCGCTTCGATGCGTATCACGCGCGACGTCCCCGCATGATCGAGGAGTGGGAGGCCGAGCATCCGGTGCTCGTGCCCGAGATCGGCGACCGGGTGGGCGACGGGGAGTGGTTGCGCGTGACCCGCGACCTCGCGCCGTCGGACCGTTGGCAGTACGACCTCTGGCGCGAGGTGCGCGAGGAGATCGGTGTCGCACCGCCCCCGGTGCGTGTGCGTGAGGCGGTGGCGCGGCTCGCGAGGGGCGAGGTCGCGGGTCTGCCCGACCGGCTCCTCGTGGTGGGTCTGCAGTCGATGCCCGCGCACCATCTGCGGGTGCTCGCTGCTCTCGCCGAGCACGTTCCCGTCACCGTGCAGCTCATCCATCCGTCACCGGCGCTCGCCGGAGTCTGGGACGCCGAGGCCCGCCGTTTCTCCGGGGCACACGAGGCCATCGACGCACGACTCGTCGACGACGATGCCGCCGCGGACGATTTCGCGTCCGTGTGGCTGCGCGGTTCGCGCGACATGCAGATCCTCCTGGCCGCCCATGGCATCGCGGTCGATCCTCCCGCCGTCGATGCGGTCGCCCCGGGCCCCGCGGATTCTCTTCTCGCGCGGTTGAAGGGACGCGTCGCATTCCCCTCGCGCGAGAGCGCCGCCACTCTGCCGGCCGTCCCCCGGGATCGTTCCGTGTCGATCCATCGCGGACACACCCTGGCGCGGCAGGTGGAGATCCTCCACGACGCCCTGCTCCATGCCTTCACCGACCTCGAGAACCTCGAGCCCCACGAGGTGGTCATCCTGTGCGCCGACATGGCCGCGGCCGCGCCGCATCTGGATGCCGTCTTCGACCGGGACGTGCCGGTGCTGGTCCCGACGCCTCGCGGTGCGGCACCCGGCGAGGGATCCGTGCGCATTCCGCTCGTCGTCGCCGACCGCGGACTGCGTGAGGTGAGCGAGGCAGCCCTCGTCCTGTCGCATCTGCTGAAGGTGCTCACCGGTCGGGTGTCGCGCTCGGATCTGCTCGGATTGTTCGACCACGAGTCGGTGCTGCGCGGTGCGGGCATGGGGGCCGATGTGCTCGAGTTCTGGGATCGCCTGCTCGAGGCATCGGGGATGCGATGGGGGCTCAGCGACGCCCACCGCGGGCGCCACGGACTCGCGGTCGATCTCGCTGATGCCCACACGTGGGTGTCCACGCTGCGTCAATCTCTGCTCGGCGTGCTCCTTCCCGATGCCTCGCCGATGCACGAGATGAACGGCGTTCCGGCCCTCGTCGATCTCGACACAGCCGACGTTCCAGCGGTGGCAGCACTCGTGCGTCTCGTCGGAGCCGTCATGGAGGCGGAGCACGCCACGCACGAGCCTTCCACGGTCGTCGCGTGGTGCGACCTCGTCGAACGCACCCTCGCCGAACTGTGCGGTGAGTCAGCCGACCTCGAGTCGGTGACCGCCGAACTGGCCCGTCTGCGTCGGGCCTCGGGGGTGGCGGGAGAATCAGCGGCGGAAAGGGTTCCGTTCGAGGATTTCGCCCCCATTCTCGAGGAACTCATCTCGGCCATCCCGGGTCGTCAACCGTTGCGCACAGGTGCGGTCACTGCGACGTCGATGCTGCCGTTGCGGTCGGTTCCCTTCCGGGTCGTGTGCGTGCTCGGGTACGACGACGCCGCGGTGTCGGTGTCCGATGCCGAGGGCGACGACCTGCGGGGTCGCCAGAGGCTCGTCGGCGATGTCGATTCGCGCATCGAGGCCCGTCGCGGCTTCCTCGATGCGGTGCTTGCCGCGGGCGAGCGACTCATCATCACCTGCACCGGCAGGAACGCGCAGAACAACAAGCCGGTGCCCTTCACCACGTCCCTCGCCGAGTTCGTCGATTTTTGCGTCGCCGCCGGGGGCGAGCGTGGCAAGAACGAGGAGGGTGAGGACACCTGGTCCTTCGTCCACGACCATCCCCGCCATCCGTTCTCGGAGGGAAACTTCGTCCGTGACGGGGACGGCGATGCATCGCCCGTCGTGCCCGACGATGGACGTCCGTGGAGCCACGACCTCGGGGCCCGGAAGGCAGCCGAGCAGGTGGCCGGGGCGAGTGCCTCGTCGTCTCTCGACCGCATCCCCGTGCTCGCGGGGGTCGAGCCCCGCACCGTGTTCACGCTGGACGACCTGGTGAAGGTGGTCACGTACCCGATCGACTTCTATTTCCGGTCCATCGGAGTGGACAAGTGGGACGACATCCTCGCGGAGACCCCCGACGAAGCCGTCATCCCGATGGACGCCGAGGAGTCGGTTCTTCGCCGCCTCATCCTCGAGTGGGGTTCGATCGTGGACGGCACGGCAGCGCCCGATCGAGCGGCGTGGGAACGGTCGGTGCGTCAGCGCGGATTGGTGCCGGTGGGCGAGGTGGGCAGGCTCGTTCTGTCCACGGTGGTCGCTGACGTTGCAGCGACACGGCGACTGCTCGTCACCCATGGTTTCGCCGGCACGGCCCCCGTCGAAGCCCGTGTCGGCGTGACGCTGCCTTCCGGCCGTCGGCTGGAGCAGACGATGGTGCGCCCCGAGTCGAACGGGGTCGGGGCGTACATCGCCTGCATCGACAAGGACACCGACAAGGACCGGGCGCGTCTGGATGCCTCACTCGAGCTCCTCATCCGTCGTGCGGCCGGAGAGGCGAGCGACACCGCCGCCGTCGTCACCACGGACTCGAAGGGTGTCTTCGCGATCTATCGCGTGCATCTGGACGAGTCGATCGACGAGGCGGAGGCGACCGACCGTCTCGAGGCGCTCCTCGACGCCATCGAGGCCGCACGACGCGTTCCTGCCGCACCGTTCCAGAAGGCCGGATGGAACATCGCCTCCACGGAGGACGCGTCGATGCCCGGGCATCTCGAGGTCACGCGTGACCTCATCGACGAATACGTCGGATCCGAGAAATTCTCGGTGTCCGGTGAGGCCCTCTTCTACGGAGAGGCCCCCGATGCCGAGATGCTCTGCTCGGCGGATTCACCGTGGCGCGCGGTGTGGCGGCATCTCGGACGCGCCAGTGGCTGGTCGGGACGACTGAAGCCGTCGTACTCGGGCACAAAGAAGACTCTGCCCGGCTCCATCGAGAAAATCACGGGGTACGTCCTGAAATGAGCATCTCCTTCGACATCACCTCGACCGAACTGACGGATGGTCTCTACATCGAGGCCAGTGCCGGCACCGGGAAGACCTGGTCGATCGCCGCTCTCGTGGCGCGCGAGATCGCCCTGCGTGACGACCTTGTCATCAGCCAGATCCTCGTCACGACGTTCACCCGCAATGCGGCTGCCGAGCTGCGTGACCGCGTCCGTCGTCGTCTCATCGACACGGCGGTGGCCCTCGCCGGCGATCCCCAGAAGGACGACGACGCACTCGTCACGTCGCTCCGCCACGACGATCCCGCCGAGACGGCCGGTCGCATCGCCAGATTGCGGCGCGCCAGCGTCGAATTCGACACGGCGACCATCTCCACCATCCATTCGGTGTGCTCGCGCATCCTCGCCCAGGCGGGGTTGCCCGGCGCGGCCGGTGAGGACGACGCGGAGAAGCGCATCGTCGCCGAGAAGGTCAACGACTTCGTCGTGGCTGAGGCCGTGGAGGGACGGGTGTGGGACTCCGGTCGGCTCGAGGCGGGCGTGCGCACCGCACTTTCTGCGCCCGATGCCGAGTTGTGGATCAGTGACGACCTCGACGGCGAGGCCAGAACCCGTGCGGAAGCGGCGAAGAAAGCGGTGGCCAATCTGGTCGAGGCGGTGCGCAATGCGATGGAACTCACGCCGACATTCGACGACCTCGTGCGCCGCGCCGCCCAGGTCGTTTCGGTCACCGACGAGGGTGCCGTCCATGCCGAGGCCCGCCGGGTCATCGGCGAGCGGTACCGCCTCGTCCTCGTCGACGAGGCCCAGGACACGGATCCGTCGCAGTGGGACGTGTTCCGGGGCATCGTGGCCGCCTCGGGGGTCGGGGCGATGATCGTTGTCGGCGACCCCAAGCAATCCATCTATCGGTTCCGCGGGGCCGACATCGGCGCGTACTCGGCCGGTCGTCGCGCGGATTCGCTCGTCACCCTCGGGGTGAACTGGCGTTCCGATCGCGACCTGGTCGACGCCCTCAATCATCTGCTCGGGGGCACGACCTACGGACCCTCCATCGACTACCAACGCGTGCAGGCGCGACCCTCCCCGGTCGGGGCCAACGACACGGATGGTGACGACACGGAGAAGAATCCCGCCACGGCACTCATCGGGGGTCCCGCGCCCCTCGAGCTCGTCGACATGCCGGGCGTCACGAACGCTCCGGA
>JBDLRG010000013.1:0-4307 GCA_039800125.1 Actinomycetota bacterium | reverse complement strand
CATGTCGACTGTCGGTGAGCTGCCGATGCTGACGGGGTCGTTCATCATCGCCGACGGCACGACCGTGACGACGCTGCCTCGCCAACCCGCGGGTACCACCGTTCCCCCGTCGACGACGGTGCCCGGTGGGACGACCATCCCCGGAACCGGGACCACGGTCCCCGGCGCGACGACGACACTCCCCGGCGGCTGAGCGCCCGCGCACGGGATGGGCGGCCCAGAGCCCGCGCCACTAGCGTTCCCGACGTGACGGACACCGGCGGAGCCTCCATGCAGGACAAGATCGACGACCTCCGCGCCCGGCAGGAGGAGGCCCGCAACGCGGGAAGCCCCCGATCCGTCGAGCGCCACAAGGGCAAGGGAAAGATGCTCGCCCGCGAGCGCATCGAGTACCTGTGCGACCCGGGCTCGTTCCACGAACTCGACATGCTCGCCCGCCACCGCGCCCACGCCGCCGGCCTCGAGGAGCGCCCGTACACCGACGGTGTCATCACCGGCTGGGGAACGGTCGAGGGACGCAAGGTGTTCCTCTTCAGTCAGGACTTCACGGTGTTCGGCGGGGCTCTCGGCGAGGTGTTCGCCGAGAAGATCCACAAGCTCATGGACATGGCCACCAAGGTCGGTGCCCCGGTCATCGGGCTCAACGACGGCGCCGGCGCGCGCATCCAGGAGGGCGTCGTCTCCCTCGCCTCCTACGGCGGCATCTTCCACCGCAACGTGCAGGCCTCCGGTGTCATCCCGCAGATCTCGGTCATCCTCGGGCCCTGCGCGGGGGGCGCCGTGTACTCCCCGGCCATGACCGACTTCATCTTCATGGTTCGCGAGTCGAGCCACATGTTCATCACCGGCCCCGACGTCGTGAAGACGGTGACCGGCGAGGAGGTCACCCTCGAGGAACTGGGCGGCGCGATGAGCCATGCCTCGAAGAGCGGTGTGGCGACCTTCGTCTCGGCCGACGAGAAGGCCTGTCTCGACGACGTGCGCTTCCTCCTCTCCTTCCTGCCCCAGAACAACATGGAGGAGCCGCCCCACGCCGAGTCGGGCGACGATCCGGACCGCGAATGCCCGTCGCTGCGCGACATCCTCCCGGTGTCGCCGAACCAGCCCTACGACATGAAGAAGGTCATCCGCGAGGTCGTCGACGACGGCGAGTTCTTCGAGTACTTCCCGCACTGGGCCAAGAGCATCGTGTGCGGATTCTCGCGCATCGACGGGATGACGGTCGGCGTCGTGGGCAACCAACCGATGGCCTTCGCGGGCGTCCTCGACATCGAATCCAGCGAGAAGGCGGCCCGCTTCGTGCGCACCTGCGACGCCTTCAACATCCCGCTCGTCACCTTCGTCGACGTTCCCGGGTTCCTCCCCGGCGTCAACCAGGAGCACGAGGGCATCATCCGCCACGGTGCCAAGTTGCTCTACGCGTTCTGCGAGGCGACCGTGCCCCGCATCCAGATCATCACGCGCAAGGCCTACGGCGGCGCGTACGTGGTGATGAACTCGAAGTCGATCGGTGCCGACCTCGCCTACGCCTGGCCCACTGCCGAGCTCGCCGTCATGGGTCCCCAGGGCGCCGTGGAGATCGTCTATCGCCGCGAACTGCAGCAGGCCGCCGACCCGGTGGCGCGGCGCGCCGAACTGGTGGCCGAGTACACCGAGAAGTACGCCAACCCGTACGCGGCGGCCGAGCGCGGCTACGTGGACGACGTCATCGACCCCGCCGACACGCGCCGCAAGGTGGCCGCCGGCCTCAGGATGCTGCGCACAAAGCGCGAGGAACTGCCGCGCCGCAAGCACGGGAACATGCCGCTGTGAGCGGGACCCCGGTCATCGCCTCCATCTCCCCCGCCCCTTCGGAGGAAGAGGCCGCCGCCATCGTCGCCGCGCTCTCGGAGGCCTGGCCGCGACCGATGGCCCCGTCGTCGGCCGTCGCCTCGGCGGCGAACGCGTGGCGCTTCAGCGGACGTTGGTGGTCGGTACACCCGGTGTCCCGGCGGGGACGGCCCGCACGCTGATGTCCGCGGCGGAGACGACCGAACTGACGACGGTCGCCGACGACCTCGCCGTGTTCCACCGCGGCGAGGAGGTCATCCGCCACGCGAACCTCGAGCCCGGCACGCGCCACACCGAGCACGGCATCGAGTTCGAGACGCTCCCCCGGCCCGACGGTCGCCTGCTGTCGGTGTTCGCCACCGTCAACGACGTGCACTTCGGCGAGCACGAGTGCGGCCGCATCGACGACCTGACCGATGGCCCCATCATGCGCGCCCTGCCCGGCGAGGATCCCTATCCCGTCACGATGAACTCGGGCGCGGTGGCCGAGATGCTCGCCATCGATCCCCGCGCCGTGATCGTGAAGGGCGACCTCACCGAGGACGGCCGCCCGGAGGAGTTCGCCGCATTCGCCGAGATGTACGGCGGAGCCTTCGGTGACAGGTTGTTCACCGTGCGCGGCAACCACGACGCCTACCGGGGCCAGGACGAGTACGCCGGCGACCAATGGATCGAAATGCCGGGGATCGCGGTGGCCCTCCTCGACACCGCCATCCCGCACGCCCCCACCGGCACCATCCGCGACCACCAGTTCGACTGGCTCGACGACCGTCTCTCGCGCTCGACGGTGCCCGTGATCGTCATGGGTCACCATCAGCAGTGGACCGAGGGCAAGCGCAGCGAGACCTATTTCGGTCTGCACCCGGATCCGAGCGACCGCCTCGACGAGCTGTGCGCGCGGCACGCCTGCGTGATCGCCTACACGGCCGGCCACACACACCGTCACCGGGTGCGCACCATGGCCCTGTCGGGTGTGCCGAGCATCGAGATCGGGTGCGTGAAGGACTTCCCCGGCACGTGGGCGGAGTACCGGGTGTACGAGGGCGGCGTCATGCAGGTGGTGCACCGCATCTCCACCCGGGCCGCGCTGGCGTGGAGCAACAAGTGCCGCCATCTCTACGCGGACTTCGGGGTCAACTACCAGGACTACGCCCTCGGCACGCTCGAGGAGCGTTGCCTCGTCCTGGCGCTCCGATGAGCGGGCCCCGCCCGCCGCTCGAGGGACTGCGTGTCGTCGACATCGCCACCGTGCTCGCAGGGCCCAACTGTGCGCGCTATCTCGCCGACTACGGCGCCGACGTCATCAAGGTGGAGAGGCCCGACGGCGGCGACAGCCTGCGCAACCTCGCGTGGCGTGATCCCGCCGACGGCGAGGGGCTGTGGTGGCGTCTCGTCAACCGCAACAAGCGCACCGTCGACCTCGACCTGAAGGACACCGCCGACCGCGACGTGCTGCTGCGGCTGCTCGACGACGCCGATGTGCTCGTGGAGAACTTCCGGCCGGGAACGCTCGAGCGCCTCGGGATCGGCCCCGACGTGCTGCACGCGCGCAATCCCCGACTCGTCATCACCCGTGTGACCGGGTTCGGCCAGACCGGCCCGTATCGCAACCGTCCCGGGTTCGCCTCGATCGCCGAGTCGATGTCGGGACTGGCCTCCATCAGTGGCGAGCCGGGCGGTGACCCGATGCTGCCCGCCTTCGCCCTCACCGACGAGGTGACGGGCATCGTCGCCGCCTTCGCCACGATGGTCGCGCTGTGGTCCGAACAGGGACAGGTGGTGGACGTGTCGCTCCTCGAGAGCATCTTCCACATGCTGGGCGCCCTGCCGAGCACCTGGGCCGTGCGTGGCGAGGTGCAGGAACGCATGGGATCGTCGCTCCCGTTCACGGTTCCCCGCGGCGTGTTCCGCTGCGCCGACGGTCTCTTCATCGGGGTCTCCGCTTCCAGTGACACGGTGGCGATGCGCGTCGTGGAGCTTCTCGGGTTCGCGGGCGACCCGCGCTTCGACACCTTCACCGGGCGCGTCGAGAACCGCGCCGTACTGGACGCTGCGATGACGGAATGGTTCGCCGCGCGACCGCGTGAGGAGGCCCTGCGGGTGTTCGAGGAGATCGAGGCCGCCGCCGGTCCGGTGCTCGACATGTCCGAGATCGCCGCCGATCCTCATTTCACCGAGCGTCGGGCCATCGTCGACCTCGAGGGGACACCGATGCAGGGCCTGTTGTTCGGTCTGTCCCGCACCCCCGGCGTGCTGCGGTGGCGGGGCAGGGACCGTGACGCCGACGGCGACGCCATCCGCGAATCGGGTTGGTGAACCGCTGCTCCGACGGGAGCCGCGCGGATGCCGATGAGTACGGTGGAACCGACACCGGGGGGACCATGACCGACATCGACACGCCGAGCCAGAGCTCGCGCGCCTACAAGGTGCTCGGTCTCACCGCCATCGCCACCTTCCTCGTGTCGCTCGACGTGAGC
>JBDLRG010000012.1:0-8158 GCA_039800125.1 Actinomycetota bacterium | reverse complement strand
AGGAATCAGTTCGTCGCGGATGTACCTCGACCCCCAGCGTCCCGGTGTCGAGGACATCATCGACCAGATCGTCGCCGGATTGCGCTCGGCCTGCACATACGCCGGAGCGGTCGACATCGAGCAGTTCCACGAGCGCGCGGTGGTGGGGATCCAGAGTTCCGCGGGGTACGACGAGGGCAGGCCGCAGGGAACCAGCTGGTGAGATGAGCGTCCGGCCGCGCGTCATCGCCATCGACGGTCCCGCTGGCGCGGGGAAGTCCACCGTGGCCCGCCTGGTGGCCGAGCGATCCGGTCTGCCCTATCTGGACACCGGCGCCATGTACCGGTGCGTGGCGCTCGCCTGCCTGCGCGACGGCATCGACCCCGCCGACGCCGCGGCGACCGGTGTCCGTGCCGCGGGACTGGACATCGCTGTCGAGCCCGGGTCCGTGGTCCTCGACGGCAGGGACGTCACGGAAGAGGTGCGCACCCCGGAGGTGGCCGCCACGGTGAGCCTCGTCGCCGCCCACAGCCCCGTGCGCGACGTGATGCGCACCCTGCAGCGACGGTGGATCGAACGACACGGCGGTGGGGTCGTGGAGGGACGTGACATCGGCACGGTGGTCTTCCCCGATGCACTCCTCAAGGTCTTCCTCGACGCCTCGCCCGTGGTGCGAGCCCGACGCAGGGTGGCTCAGGAAGGGGGAGACGTGGACGAGGTCGCGGCATCCATAGCCGAGCGCGACCGCATCGATTCCTCCCGTGCCGATTCGCCACTGCGAGCGGCGGATGACGCCTTCCACGTCGACTCGAGCGAGCGCACCGTCGATGAGGTGGTGGCGACGATCGTGGACCGATGGTGGTCCCTGGCGGGCGGGACCGGTGCGGCCGGTTCGCGGATCAACTGAGGAGCGGACGTGGCCGAGGTTGATTCGTTCATGGCCGGGTCCTCGCGGGCGAGCAGGCTCTTCTATTCGCTGATTCGCGGGATCGTCACCCTGCTGGCCCGTCTCATCACCCGGGTCACGGTCATCGGTCGTGAGAACGTGCCGGCACGCGGTGCCTTTCTCCTCGCGCCGATCCATCGCTCCAACATCGACACACCACTCGTGGCCGCGGTGACGCGTCGGCGCATGCGCTTCATGGGCAAGGACTCGTTGTGGAAGATGAAGCCCGTGGGGTGGATCGTCTCCGCTCTCGGCGCGTTCCCCGTGACGCGGGGCAGTGCCGACAGGGAGGCACTGCGCAGGTGCATCCTCGTGCTGGAGGCGGGTGAGCCCCTCGTTCTGTTCCCCGAAGGAACCCGCCAATCGGGTCCCACTGTGATGCCGCTGTTTGATGGCGCGGCCTACGTTGCGGTGAAGGCGGGTGTGCCCATCGTGCCCGTGGGAATCGGTGGCTCGGAGGGCGTCATGCCGAAGGGTTCCCGGATGATCCGGCCGCGCAAGTGCGTGGTCGTGGTGGGTGAGCCCCTGACCGTTCCCCGTGACGAAGCCGGTCGGGTGCCGCGCTCCGCCGTGCGCGAGATCACCGAACGTCTCTCGGCGGAACTCCAGTCTCTCTACGACGACGCCCAGCGTCGCGCCGGTACGCCGAACGACTGAGTCAGGACGCCAGGAACGCCGCGGCGAGGCGGCGAAGATGGCCGGGATCCTCGGCGCCGCACATCTCACGGGCGGAATGCATGGAGAGTTGAGGGATGCCGATGTCGATGGCTTCGATGCCGAGGCGCGTGGCCGTGATCGGGCCGATGGTGGAACCGCACGGCATGTTGTTGCGTGACACGAACGTCTGCAGGGGGACACCTGCCGAGGCGGCGATGGTGCGCAGGCGTGCCGCCCCGCGGGGAGAAGTCGCGTACCGCTGGTTCCCGTTGAGCTTCAGCGCCGGGCCGGCGTTCGGAAGCGGGGCATGGGACGGCTCGTGGCGTTCGGGGTAGTTCGGATGCACCGCGTGGGCGTTGTCCGCCGACAGGCACCAGGATCGCGCCGCACGGTCGTGACGCGCGGCGACCCCGAGGCCATGGCGATCGTCGATGACCTCGAGGAGATGCTGGAGGAGGGGACCGGCCGCACCCGTGGTGCTCTCGGAGCCGACCTCTTCGTGGTCGTTCAGCACCACGACGAGGGTGTTGTCCCCGGATGCGGAGCCGGCGATGGCCCGGACGCCGGCCCAGCATGAGACCTGGTTGTCGAGTCGGGCACCGGCGAACAGGGAGCGGTCCGACCCGAGGACCCGCGCCGGTTGCACGTCGAAGAGGTGGGCGTCCCACGCGGCGATGTCGCGCACTCCCGTGAGGTCAGAGAGCCATTCGCGGAACGAGGCGGTGCGCGTGCCCCACACCGGCACCATGTGACGCTGACGGTCGAGGAGGAGTCCCTTCTCGTTGACCTCGCGATCGAGATGTATGGCCAACTGAGGAATGCGGGCGACCGGTTCGGCACTGCGGAACAGCACTTGGTCGCCCGCGGCGTCGATGATGCGACCCGCGATGCCCAGGTCCCGGTCCAGCCAGCTGTTGAGGAGCACACCGCCGTAGATCTCGATACCGAGTTGGGACCACCCCGGCCCTGTGATGTCCGGAACGGGAGTGACACGCAGGTCGGGGGAGTCGGTGTGCGCTCCCACGATGCGGTGCGCCCCCGACGACGTTCCGACCCGCCACGCGATGATCGAGCCGTCCCTCCGCAGGAACCCCGCGGCGGGGATGTCCCCGTCCATCGTCCCCGCGGACACGAATCCCGCGGTCGTCAAATCGGCGGCGGCGCGCTCCACCACGTGCACGGGCGTGGGACAGGCATCGAGCCACTCCGCCAGGGAGGCGATGTCGTCATCCCGGTCCGTCACGAGTGGAAGATCCCGATGGGAAGACCCGATCCCCGCAGGTGCGGGGTCTCGTTCACGCTGAGGATGGAACGGTGACCGGAACCCGACGCGGCGACGCGGTGGATGGAGGTGTAGTTCGGATAGAAGAACTGGCGCGAGCCGAGTCCGAGCACGTGGGCCAGATATTCGTTGATGACGCCTCCATGACAGGTGACCGCCACCCGGTGCCCACGGTGACGGGCGATGATGTCCTCGAGCGACCCGATGACCCGCCGTGAGAAATCCTCGGGAATCTCCTCCGAGGTCCATCCCCCCTTCACCATCTCCTGCCAGCGCGGGTCGTTGGTGGCCTTCAGTTCCTCGACCGGGATGTACTCACTGGAGTGCTGGTCCCACTCGGCCACCCCGTGCACGACGACCGGGGACAGCCCGGTGGAGGCGGAGAGGGGTTCGGCGGTCTGGACGGCACGCAGCATCGGACTGGTGTAGAGCGCATCGAGCGTCTCGGAGCCGAGATAGTCCGCGAGGAGACGGGCTTGGTCGTGGCCCTCCGGGGAGAGCTCGGGGTCTGCGGCACCATCGGTGACCTCTCGGCGCACGGGCAGTGCGTGACGGATGAGGATGAGCTCCACGACGGATCAGGGGGTCACGTTCAGTGTGATGTCCCGACCGAAGAACGTGCAGGTGGTCTCGATCCTGGTGTCCAGCGGATTCGCGGCGTTCACCTCGCCCCGCACCTTGTCGACACAATCCACGATGGCCTGACGCTGGGTGAAGGCGGCGATCGCGATCGCCGAGAAGAAGACGGCGGACATGAGCTTCCCCACGATCGATCGCACGAGAGCCAAGAGCAGCACTCCCACGACGATCGAACCACCCGTCACCCACATGGCGGCGTTGCGGAGGGTTCCCTCGTCGATGACGGCCAAGACGCTGTTCATGGGCCCACCTTAGGCGGGGAATCCCCCCGTAGCCTGTCTGCCATGGCTCGCAACCCCTTCACCGTCGCCGTTCTCGTCGGCGGGGACAGCTCGCGCATGGGAGTCGACAAGGCGACCCTCGAGGTGGAGGGTCTGGCGATGGCAGAGCGGGTCGCGCGTGCCGCGGCCGAGGCGGGAGCCTCCGAGGTGCTGCTCGTGGGTGGGCCCCAGACCCGCGTCAAGGGTCTGAGCGGAACCTGGAAGAAGGATCTGTACCCGGGGGAGGGACCCCTCGGCGGGATCATCACCGCGCTCAAGGCAGCGAGCAACGATGCCGTCGTCGTGCTGTCGTGCGACATGCCCTACATCACCCCGGCCGTCATCGGCAGTCTCGTGGTCAGCCTCGACGAGGCGCAGGCGACGGTCGGCCGGGCGAACCGTGAGAACTGGCTGTGCGCCGCCTGGTCCCGCTCGGAATGCCTGACGACGTTGCAGACGGTGTGGAAGCGCAACGAGCGTGCCGTCCATCGGGCGGCGGTGCTGCTCGACGTCGCGGAGGTTCCGGTGCCGGCCGTGGCGGTGCGCAACATCAACACGCCCGCCGACCTCGAGGCGCCGTCCGAACCCACGGTGGCCTGACGACCCCATGAAGGGCCAGGACACCCCGGTCGCACACGAGTGGATCTCGGATTCCTCGCACCTCGCGGACTTCGTCGCCTTCGCCCTCGGGTACGAGCGCTACTGCGTCGACACCGAGTTTCACCGGGAGAAGACCTACGTCCCGCAGCTGGCCCTCGTGCAGGTGGAGGTGGGCGGCCGCATCGTGCTCATCGACCCCTTGGCCGTGGATGCGGGGGGATTGGAGGCGCTGTTCGCGGGACCGGGAACCTGCGTCTTCCATGCCGCGCAGCAGGACCTCGACGTGTTCACCCAGGTCCTCGGCATCATCCCGGCCCGCATGGTCGACACCCAGATCTGCGCCGGCTTCATCGGATACTCCCAGCCCTCGCTCGCGTCTCTCATGCAATCGCTCGTGCGCGTGCCGCTCCCCAAGGGTGACCGCCTGTCGGACTGGCTGCGGCGTCCATTGAGCTCGGACCAACGCTCGTACGCGGCGGCTGATGTCGCCCACCTCGGACGCATCGCCGACATCATCACCGAGGACCTCGCCGCCAGGGGTCGTCTCGACTGGGCCATGGAGGCCTGCGAGGAACTGCGCACGCGGCCAACCGGCCCCGTGGATCCCAGCGACGCCTGGCTCCGGGTCAAGGATGTGCGCACGCTGCGAGGTCGAGCCCGTTGGGTGGCCCGTGAGGTCGCGCGCTGGAGGGAACTGCGCGCCATGGATCTCGACATCCCTCCCCGGCACGTGCTGTCCGACATCGCCGTGCTCGGGGTGGCGCAGAAGGCTCCCCGAGCACCGGAGGAGTTGCTGGCCTGTCGCGGAGTGGACGGTCGTCACGCGCGAGGAAGCCAGGGCAGCGCTTTGCTCGGTGCCATCGCCGATGGCGTGGCTGCGGCAGAGAGCGGAGAGCTCCACTTTCCCGCCCCGGAGGGCGAGGAGATCGACAAGGCCCTGCGCCCCGCCGTGACCCTGGTGTCGGCGTGGGTCACCGAGCTCGCCCGCCAGAGTGAGATTGATGCGTCCCTCCTCGGGACGCGTCGCGACATCGTGGACCTGCTCGCCGGCGACCCGGGGGCCCGCATGGCGAGGGGTTGGCGTGCTGACATCGTCGGCCGTGACATCGCGGACCTGGTGGAGGGGCGCAAAGCGTTGACCTTCCGGCCCCTCGAGGGCCAGAGAGCCCTGCGCCTCGTCGAGGTCGGGGCGCCCTGACCAGCCGGGGTCCGTCTCCCCGACGGGGCATCGGTGTAGCCTTGCGGGGATTGTCCATCGGCCTCGTGCCGCACATTGTTCGGAGCCCGAGCGTGAAAAAGGGTCGACATCGCCGATTCGAAGAGGCGAGGAAACTCAAGCAAGCCGGCCCCAGCGCGGCCGATCTGGGCTTTTCCGGGGACAAGGAAGCCTCCTCGGAGGAAGACGAGTACGCCGCCATCGCCGAGCGGTACGGAGTGACCTTCGACGAGGACGAAGAGGACGACGAGTCCACTGACGACGCCTGACCGGCCCGCCGAACCGACCCCCCCATGACACCACGACTCCGCAACGTCGCCATGGTCGCCCACGTCGACCACGGCAAGACCACTCTCGTCGATGCCCTTCTCCGTTCCACGGGGACCTTCGCCGCCCACCAACAGCTCGTCGACCGAGTCATGGACTCCGACGCCCAGGAGCGGGAGCGCGGCATCACCATCCTGGCCAAGGCCGCCCGGATCACGTGGAAAGACACACTCATCAACCTCGTGGACACCCCGGGTCACGCGGACTTCGGCGGGGAGGTGGAGCGGGCCCTCGCCCTGGTCGACGGCATCGTTCTGCTCGTTGACGCCGCCGAGGGGCCCCTGCCCCAGACGCGATACGTGCTCTCGAAGGCGCTGTCCCGGGGCCTTCCGGCGATCCTCGTCATCAACAAGGTCGACCGAGGAGATGCGCGACCAGAGGAGGTGCTCACCGAGGTCGAGCAACTGTTCCTCGACCTCGCTCACTCCGACGACCAACTCTCGTTCCCCGTGGTGTCCGCAGTTGCCCGCGAGGGTCGCGCCATGGTGGGCGTGGGCATGCCGCCCCCCGATGCGGACCTGTCGGGACTCCTCGACACCATCCTGGCCACCGTTCCGGCTCCCACCGCCGACCCGGACGCACCCCTGACCGCCCTCGTCACGAACCTCGATGCGTCCGACTACGTGGGTCGTCTGGCGATCGGCCGGGTGCACTCCGGCGTCATGCGCAAGGGCGACACGGTCGCCCTCTGGGGCCGCGACCACGACTCGGGTCCCCAGCGGCGTCGCATCGCCCAATTGTCCGTCTTCGACGGCATCGGTCGCACCGAGGTGGAGGAGATCTCCGCCGGCGACCTCTTCGTGCTCGCCGGCATTCCCGAGGTGGAGGTCGGCGACACCGTCGCCGCCCCGGAGGTCACCCAGCCGCTGCCGCGTCTGGAGGTGGACGAACCCGTCATCCGCATGAGCTTCGGCGTGAACACCTCTCCCTTCGCCGGCCGCGAGGGAAAGTTCGTCACGAGTCGACACGTGCGGGACCGTCTCCAGAAGGAGATCCTCGGCAACGTGTCGATCCGCATCGCCGACACCGAGTCGCCCGACGTCATCAGCGTCGCGGGTCGCGGCGAGCTGCAGCTCGCGGTCCTCATCGAGAACATGCGCCGCGAGGGCTTCGAGTTGCAGGTCAGCAGACCCGAGGTCATCACGCGGGAGATCAACGGCAAGAAGCATGAGCCCCTCGAGTCGGGAACCTGCGACGTTCCGGACGAGCACGTCGGCACGGTGACCCAGGCTCTCGCCCCGCGCAAGGGACGCGTCACCGACCTTCGCCCGGGCGATCCCGGCCGCACCATCGTGTCCTTCGAGGCTCCGTCACGGGGACTGATCGGGTTCCGCTCCATGCTCATGACGTCGACGCGAGGAACGGCTCTGTTGCACCAGTCCCACGCCGGCTGGACCCCTTGGGCGGGGGAACTCCCGCACCGTCAGGGGGGGGCGATGATCTCGGACCGCGTCGGTTCGACGACGGCTTATGCGCTGGACAACCTCCAGTTGCGGGGCACGCTCTTCCTCGGCCCCGGGGTGGAGGTCTACGAGGGGATGGTCATCGGTGAAGGCGCCAGGGGCGAGGAGATGGTCGTGAACGCCGTGCGCCCCAAGGAGAAGACCAACATCCGCACCCACAGCCACGACGACGGTGTCAAGCTCGCCGCACCCGTGGTGCACACCCTCGAATCGGCGATCGAATGGATCGGGGACGACGAACTCGTCGAGGTGACCCCGAAGAGCATCCGCGTCCGCAAGCGAATGCTCGCTCTCGAGGAGCGCAAGCGCGCCCACAAGCGCGCCGGCTGATCCGCTTCAGCCCCCCCTGCGCAGGGCGGGATGGGGCAGGGGAACGGATGTGGGACGGCGGAGCAACTCCACCATGATGTCGTAGGACTCCCGACCCATGAGCTCGCAGAGCTCCTCCTCGAAGAACACGTAGGCCGGATCGCGCCCCACGAAGGCGTCGGAGGATTCCGTGCACCACCAGGCGAAGTCGTCGCCGCCCTCACCCCAGTCGCGGCGCTTCCATTCCCGGATCGTCGAGACGACGTAGCCACCATCCTCGACGTGGTCCTCCATCCGGACGGGTACCTGCCAGCAGACGTCGGGCTTCCAGTCGAGATGGCGCTCACCCGCCTCCTCTGCGGCGATGTGGAATGCGCAGCCGGTGCCCCCCTCGAACCCCGGTGGGTTGGAGAAGATGCAGGCTCCCTCCACCACTCGGGTCTTGGACTCGCCCTTCTTGTCCGTGACGAACCATCGTC
>JBDLRG010000011.1:0-9848 GCA_039800125.1 Actinomycetota bacterium | reverse complement strand
GTAGTTGGCCAGCGCGTCGAACCACACGTAGGCGACGTGGGAGGGGTCGAACGGGAGGGGAATGCCCCACGTGAGCGACTTGCGCGACACCGAGAAGTCCTGGAGTCCCTGACGGATGAATCCCGTGACCTCGTTGAGACGGAAGTCGGGAACCACGGCACCCGGGTGCGCGGCGTACCAGTCGAGGAGCCGCTGCTCGAACCTCGAGAGGCGGAAGAACCAGTTCTCCTCCTCCACCTGCTCGACCGGTCGCTTGTGGATGGGGCACAACCCGCCGTCGAGGTCGTCCTCGACGTAGTAGGCCTCGCACGCCACGCAGTAGAGCCCGCGGTAGGTGTCGAGTTCGATGTCGCCGGCCTCCCAGCACTTCTGCAGCAGCGCCGCCACGCCCTGCTTGTGGCGTTCCTCGGTGGTGCGGATGAAGTCGTCATGCGAGATGTCGAGGCGTTCCCACGCGGCCCGGAAGAGGGGGGCGATGCGGTCGACGAACTCCTGGGGGGTGGTGCCCGCGGCCTCGGCGGCCTGCTGGATCTTGAGCCCGTGTTCGTCGGTGCCGGTGAGGAAGTGCACGTCGTCACCGAGGAGGCGGTGCCAGCGCGCGAGTGCATCGGCGACGATCGTCGTGTAGGCGTGACCGAGGTGGGGCTCGGCGTTCACGTAATAGATCGGTGTCGTCAGGTAGTACGTGCCCACTGGGACAGGCTAGGTCGCGGCAGTACCGCGGGGTCGGTTCGTTTCCGCCCCCGCGGCGTCCCTACGCTCGAGGCGATGTCCCACGAGTTCGACGATGCGACCGCGCCGTCACGCAACGCCGACGGGTCGTGGGACACCCCGATCCCCGAGCGTTGGGACATCATGGGGAACGCCAACGGTGGCTACCTGATGGCGCGCGTCGCCGCCGCGATGCGTGCCGAGTGCGGACGGCGCGATCCCGTCACCGTGACGATGCACTACCTCTCGCCGGCACCCGCCGGTCCGGCCCGCACGGAGTGCCGCATCGTGAAGGACGGGCGGCGCCTCGCCGTGGTGTCGGGGGCCCTCGTGCGCGAGGGCCGCGAGCTGGTGCACTGCACCGGAGTGTTCGGCGACGTCGATGCCGACGCCGGCGACCGCCACGTGACAGTGGCCCCGCCCGACTTCCCGCCGTTCGCGGAGTGCGCCCCTCGCGAGACGTCCCCCGGGGCGCCACCGCTCGGGTTGATGTCGCGTCTCGACATGCGCATCGTGCCGGAGGACCGCGCGTTCATGGCCGGCGGAGCCACCGGTGAGGCGCGCATGCGGGGGTGGTTCACCTTCAGGGATGGTCGCCCCGTGGACACGCTCGGGCTTCTGCTGGCGGCCGACTCGTTCCCGCCCACGCTCATGAACCTCTTCGGGCCCCGCGGGTGGGTGCCCACCGTGGAGCTCACGGTGCACGTGCGCGCGGTCCCCGTGCCCGGGCCCATTCGTTGCGTCTTCACGACTCGTGTCGTGCAGGGCGGGATGTGCGAGGAAGACGGCGAACTGTGGGACGAGTCGGGGACCTGCGTGGCGATGAGCCGCCAGCTAGCGCTGGCGCCCCTTGCGCAGCCCCAGTGACCACGCCACGAGCAGGCCGACCGCGAACGCCCCGAGCGTGCCGTACCGGCGCACGAGCATGCGCGAGCGCCGCGAGAATTCGACGACGGGCCATCCCCGCTCGGCCGCGGTGTCGGCGAGGCGCTGGTCGGGATTGACCGCGACCGCATTGCCGACGATCTCCATCATGGGAATGTCACTCGCCGAATCCGAGTAGCCCCACGAGTTGGTGAGGTCGATGCCGCGCTCGTAGGCCAGCCGCGAGATGGCCTCGGCCTTGCCGGTTCCGTAGCAGAACGGGCCGTCGAGGCGACCGGTGCAGATTCCGTCGACCACCTCGCCGCGGGTGCCGATGCCACCGGTCATCGAGAGCGCATGGGCGAGGGGTTCGACGATCTCCACCGGTGACGCCGAGACGATCCAGGTCTCGCGACCGGCGGCGCGGTGGTGCTCGAGGAGGGCGCGGGCCTCGGGGCGGATGAGACCGAGCAGTTCGGGCAGGACCATGTCGTTCAGGTCGACGAGGTCCTCGTGGCGCACACCGGCCACCGCCGACAGCATGCGATCGCGGGCCGATGCGGCGACGTCGTCGGAGGCGCCCGCGAGCCGGAACCACACCGCGCCCAGGGCGTCCTCGAGGAAATCCCGCGTGCGCACGAGCCCGGCATCGCGCGCGGCGCGTCCGAACACGAACGCCGACGATCCGGCGATGAGGGTGCGATCGAGGTCGAAGAAGGCCGCCGTCGCCGGCGCGGAGGATGCGGACGTGTTCATGGGGAGACCGCGATCGTATAGACGCGGTTGCGTCTCACCCCGAGCGCGGCGGTGACCTCGTCGACGGCGTCCTTCACCGAGATGCCCGCAGCGAGACGCGCGTCGAGCTCGCGACGGATCTCGGCGTCGTCGGCGTCGCCGGTCTCGCGCGGGGCCGGTGCCAGGACGATGACGTACTCGCCCCGCGGGTCTGCGCCCGGTCCGTCGTCGCCGGCCGCGGCCGCGAGCGTGCCGCGCCAGTGCTCCTCGTGCATCTTCGTGATCTCGCGGGACACGACCGCGCGTCGATCGGGTCCGCACGCGACGGCCAGGTCGGCGAGCGTGCGGGCGAGACGATGCGGGGCCTCGTACAGCACGACCGTGCGGCGCTCGCGGGAGACCTCGGTGAGGCGCTCGCGTCTCTCGGCGCCGTTGCGGGGCAGGAATCCCTCGAAGGCGAGGCGAGCCACGGGGAAGCCGCTCGTCACCGCCGCGGCCACGAAGGCGACGGGACCGGGCACCGCATGAACGGGGAGACCGGCATCGAGGGCGGCCCGTACGAGGCGTTCCCCCGGGTCACTGATGCCCGGGGTCCCGGCGTCCGACACGAGGGCCACCACCGAACCGGCCCACCCGGGCGCGAGGCCACAGACGTCGTGTTCGGTGTGTTCGTTCACCACGATGGTGCGGCGCGGGGTTGCTCCGATGCGCGCGAGCAGGGGGGCGGTGCGGCGCGTGTCCTCGCAGCACACGATGTCGGCGGCGCGCAGGACATCGCCGGCACGAGGCGACAGGTCGCCGAGGTTGCCGATGGGGGTGGCCACGAGCCAGAGGCCGGGCGCGACGTCAGTCTCGGGCACGGCGCACCTCCACCCGAGCTCCTGGCTTCAGTTCCCAGCGGGCCACCGATCCGGGCGCTGCCTCCACCACGCTCGCTGCGCCGCGCACCGGTCGGCCGATCCGCCGGCGGGGCAGGTGCGTCGCGGAGAGGACCGTGCCGTGCGCGTCCAGGTGGACGACGTCAATGGCGGTGCGCATGCCGAGCGAGTGCACCCAGGCGCAGTTCTCCAGCACGAGGGGCTCGGCGATCGTGTCACGGCCGAGCAGGCCTCGGCGTCGCTCGGCGCGCGTGGTGGTGCGCATCGCCGATGCGAGCACCCTGCCGTCGCTCACGAGCCAGACGGGTTCCATCGTGGCGCCTAGACGTTGAAGCGGAACTCGGTGACGTCGCCGTCGACGAACTCGTAGTCCTTGCCCTCGGAGCGGATCTTGCCGAGGTCCTTGGCCTTGTTCCAGCTGCCGATGGCGAGCAGCTCGTCGCAGTGGATCACTTCGGCGCGGATGAAGCCGCGCTGGATGTCGCTGTGGATCTTCCCCGCGCACTCGGGGGCCTTCGATCCGGCGCGGAAGGTCCAGGCACGCGACTCCTTCTCGCCCGTGGTGAAGTACGTGCGCAGACCGAGCAGGTGGTACGCGCTGCGCACCATCGCGGCGAGCGCACCGTCACCGAGACCGAGGGCCTCGAGCATCTCGGCCCTGTCGACCGGGTCGAGTTGGGCGGCTTCGGCTTCGAGTTGCACGCTCATGCCGATGACCTCCACCTCGGAGGCCTGGGCGGAGCCCTCCGGGGCGAGTTCGGCGCGGACTCGTGCCACCTCGGTCGGGATGCGGTCGAGTTCGTCCTCGCCGACGTTCACCACCGCGAGGACGCGCCGGTTCGTCAGCAGGAAGTGCGGCGCGAGCACCTCGCGGTCGTCGGCCGACAGCGAGGATCGGTAGATCGGCGTGCCCTCGGCGAGGATGTCGTGGGCGCGCTGGAAGGCGGCGGCCTCCTCCTCGGCGGACTTGTCCACGCGGGCCGCCTTCTTCGAGCGGGTGAGACGCGACTCGACCGTCTCGAGGTCGGCGAGGGCCAGTTCGAGTTCGACGACCCGGAGGTGCTCGAGCGGGTCGTCGGGACCCGGCACGTCGGCGTCGCGGAAGGCCCGCAGCACGAAGACGATGGCGTCGACCTCGCGGATGTTGGCGAGGAACTTGTTGCCGAGTCCCTCGCCTTTGCTCGCACCCTCGACCAGGCCGCCGATGTCCACCACCTGGACGGCGGCATGCACCACCTTCTTCGAGACGGACAGCTCCGCGAGGCGCTCGAGGCGCGGGTCGGGCACCTGGGCCACCCCGATGTTGGGATCCTTGGTGGCGAAGGCGTAGGGGGCCGCGAGGGCTCCGCCGCCGGTGAGGGCGTTGTAGAGAGAGGACTTGCCCGCATTGGGGAGGCCGACGAGCCCGAAACGTTCCATGGTCCGGACCACGCTAGCGGTGGCGTTTTCCGCCCGTTTCGCGTGGTTCGCGACCCCCTGATTGTTACTATGGCGATAGTGCTAATTGTCCCCGGAACAATGAGCCCCCCGAACCACCACACGAAGGAGACACGGCAATGACCGCTTTCGACCTCGACCTGTCCAAGTACAGCCTCGGATGGAGCGACGATGTCGAGTACGCGTTCGAACCCGAGAAGGGTCTCAGCGATCGCGTCGTGGAGCAGATCAGCTGGTGGAAGGGCGAGCCGCGCTGGATGACCCAGCTGCGCCTCCGGAGCCTCGGGGTGTTCGATCGCAAGCCGATGGCGCCGTGGTTCTCGGTGAACATGCCCGACATCGACTTCCAGGACATCTTCTACTACCTGCGTCCGGCCACCGCCCAGGTCGACGAGTGGGACGACCTGCCCGAGCAGATGAAGCTCACCTACGAGAAGCTCGGCATCCCCGAGGCCGAGCGCAAGTACCTCGCCGGCGTCACCGCCCAGTACGAGTCCGAGGTGGTGTTCCACCGCAACCGTGAGGACCTCGAGAAGCAGGGGATTCTCTTCTGCGACATGGACACCGCATTGCGCGAGTATCCCGACCTCGTCCAGCAGTACTTCGGCACGGTGATTCCGCCCGGCGACAACAAGTTCTCCGCCCTCAACACCGCGGTGTGGTCGGGTGGTTCGTTCATCTACGTCCCGCCCGGAGTGGAGTGCGAGATGCCCCTGCAGGCCTACTTCCGCATCAACTCGGAGAACGCCGGGCAATTCGAGCGCACCCTCATCATCGCCGACGAGGGCTCGAAGGTGCATTACATCGAAGGGTGCTCGGCCCCGGTGTACACGAGCGACTCGCTGCACTCCGCTGTCGTGGAGATCATCGTGAAGCCCTCGGCCCGCGTGACCTACACGACCATCCAGAACTGGTCGCCGAACGTCTACAACCTCGTCACCAAGCGCGCGCGGGTGGAGACCGAGGGCCACATGGAGTGGATCGACGGCAACATCGGATCGAAGCTCACCATGAAGTACCCGAGCGTGTACCTCATGGGGCCGAAGGCCACCGGCGAGGTGCTGTCCGTCGCCTATGCGGGGGCGGGTCAGCACCAGGATGCCGGTGCCAAGATGGTCCACGCCGCTCCCGAGACCACGTCGAAGATCGTGTCGAAGTCGATCAGCAAGGACGGCGGCGTCACCACGTACCGCGGACTCGTGCGCATCGACGAAGGTGCCCACGGCTGCAAGAGCCACGTGCAGTGCGACGCCCTCATCCTCGACGGTGACTCGGAGTCGCGCACGTTCCCCTACATGGAGGTGGGTGAGAGGGACGCCGAAATCGGTCACGAGGCCACCGTCTCCAAGATCGCCGACGAGCAGCTCTTCTATCTCATGAGCCGCGGCCTCTCCCAGGAGCAGGCCATGTCGATGGTCGTGAACGGATTCATCGAGCCGGTCACGCGCACCCTGCCCATGGAGTACGCCGTCGAATGGAGCCGCCTGATCGAGCTGCAGATGGAGGGTTCCGTCGGGTGACGGAGGTGTCGTCGTGGCGATGCGCACCGAATGCAAGAACTACGAGAGCCGCACGTACGCGAACGGCGATGCCGTGCGCAAGTGCAACCTCGACCTGGCTCCCGAGGCCCCGTGGCGATGTCCCGACCCCTGCCCGGGGTACGAGCGGCGCCTCGCGGACGTGGCGTGGGTGCACGGGACGGCGATCGCACCACCCACTCCGCCGGCGGTCCCCGGCCTGGACGACGGGTCGGCCGCAGCCGTCCTCGACGCGGCAGAGGACATCATCAACGCGGTGAGTGCGGCGACGCTCGCCGACCTCGACGAGGAACGCCGGAATCGCCGCTGGTGGCGGCGCAAGAGGAAGTGACGGGACCGCGTCCCGCCCGTAAAGACCGCACGACGAACATGCAGCGCATGAGACAAGGAACAGACACGTGAACACCACCCCCGTGATGCCGAGCGCCGAAGAGGAGATCTGGCGCTACAGCCGCATCGGCGAGCTGGACATGAGCCGGTTCGGCGCCGGCGTGACGCGAACCGAGACCATCGGCGCCGACGAGTGGCGCGCCGACGGCCCCCGTGGTGGCGTGGCCATGACCACGGCGCCCGACGTCTTCGCCGAGTTGAACGCGGCTGCCGCGGACGAGATCGCCCTCGTCGTGCCGCGTGGAACCGTCGCCGGCACCGTCGTGGAGATCGTGCACCATCTCGAGACACCCGGCATCGTCGCGTATCCGCGTCTCGTCATCGACGCCGGCGAGGACTCCGAGATCACCGTCGTCGAGAGGTTCACCTCACCGGACGGGGTGGCCTCGCTCGTCGTTCCCGTGCTCGAGATCCGCGCCGCCAGGGCCGCCCGCGTGAACTACGTGCAGGTGAACCAGCTCGGGTCTTCGGCGTGGCAGATCGGCCACCAGCAGACCGTGGGTCATCGCGACTCGACGACACGTCTGTTCACGGTCGCGCTCGGGGGCGACTACGCCCGGGTGCGCGCCGAGGCGCGCCTCGTCGAGCAGGGCGCGAGCGCCCAGCAGATGGCGCTCTACTTCGCCAGCGGGACCCAGATGCACGACTTCCGCACGCTGCAGATCCACGACGCACCGCGCACCCACAGCGACCTCCTCTTCAAGGGAGCCGTGGGGGGAACCGCGCGCAGCGTGTACACGGGACTCATCCGCATCGCCCACGACGCGGCCCACTCCGAGGCCTTCCAGACGAATCGCAACCTCACCCTCGGCGAGGGCGCGTGGGCCGAGAGCGTGCCGAACCTCGAGATCCTCACGAATGAGGTGAAGTGCAGCCACGCGAGCACCGTCGGGTCCATCGACGACGAGCAGCGCTTCTATCTCGAGAGCCGTGGCGTTCCGCCGGAGGTCGCCGAGCGACTCATCGTGTTCGGGTTCTTCAACGACGTGCTCGACCGTCTCCCCCGCGGGGTGGACGCCGCCCCATTGCGCGCCGCCGTGGCCGAGAAACTCGCCGCCGAACTGATCGGAGCCCGCTCATGAGCATCGTGTGCCGCCTGGACGAGATCGAGTCGGGCACCGCCCGCAAGGTGGACGTGGACGGGGTCGCTGTCGCCGTCGTGCGCATCGGTGACGAGGTGCACGCCATCGCCGATACCTGCAGCCACGCCAACGTGTCGCTCTCCGAGGGCATCGTGTGGTGCGAGACCCGGAGTCTCGAGTGCATCCGCCACGGCAGCGCCTTCAATCTGGAGACGGGCAAGCCCGACACCCTGCCCGCCACCCAACCCGTCGAGGTCTTCGAGGCCGAGGTGCGCGACGGAAACGTCGTCGTCACGAGGAGGAATCCCCGATGAGCACTCTCATCATCAGTGGTCTGCGCGCCAATGTGGCGGGCAAGGAGATCCTCAAGGGGATCGACCTCGAGATCGGAAGCGGCGAGGTGCACGCCGTCATGGGGCCGAACGGGGCCGGCAAGTCGACCCTGTCGGCCGTGATCATGGGCCGTCCGGGGTACGAGGTGACGGGGGGAACCGTGACGCTCGACGGCACCGACATCCTCGCTCTCCCCACCTGGGAGAGGGCCCGTGCGGGTCTTCATCTCGTGCTGCAGTATCCCATCGAGGTGCCCGGCGTTCACGTGGACGAGGTGCTCTCTGAGGCACTGGCCGCCCGGGGCCGCCCCGTGGCGGATCTGGGGGCACGCATCGCGACGGAGGCCGAGGCCATCAACTTCGACGCGGACCTCGTGGGCCGCACGATGAACGTCGACCTCTCGGGCGGGGAGAAGAAGCGCAACGAGACCCTGCAGCTCGCCGTGCTGGAGCCCCGTTTCGTGGTTCTCGACGAGCTGGACTCGGGTCTCGACATCGACGCGCTGCGCGACTGTGCGGCACGCGTGGAACGCGCGACCCGCGAGACGAACCTCGGGGTGCTCGCCATCACGCACTACGTGCGCATCTTCGAGGAACTCAAGCCCGACCGGGTGCACATCCTCGTGGACGGTCGAATCGTCGAGAGCGGCGGTCCCGAACTGGCTGACCGTCTCGAGCGCGACGGCTACGCCGCCTTCACGTGACGCTGGGTTCGATCCCCGAGGGCTGGCTGCTGCGCGAGGGCCGCCTGGCCCGCGACTTCGTGTTCCCCGACTTCGCCGCCGCCTTCGCCTTCATGGCGGCGGTGGCGAGCGTGGCCGAAGCGGCGGGTCATCATCCCGACTGGTGCAACTCGTGGAACAAGGTGTCCATCACCCTGTTCTCCCACGACGTCGGCCGCGTCACGGACCGCGACACGGATCTCGCAACGAGAATCAACTCGCTCCTCTGACCGGGCTGTCGGCGCGGGCGCCGAGGCGTCAGAAGCGCATGTCGCGGAGGCGACGGATCCTCTCGGTGGTGGCCGGGTGCGTCGAGAAGAGACGTGACACGTCGAGACCGGTTCCCCGCTTGTGGTGCATCTCGGCCAGCGGATTGTGGATGTAGGCCTGGGCCTGGGCGGGAGCGACCTGCATGGGATGGGCGACGGCGAGCGTCTCGATGCGTTCGAGTGCCCGGGCGAGCGACTCACCCGAACCGAGCAGTTCGGCCGCCGACCGGTCGGCCTCGAACTCGCGGCTGCGGCTCACCGCCATCTGGATGAGGCTGGCCGCAATCGGGGCCACGAGCGACACGAGCAGGATGGCCAGGGGATTGGGACGGTTCTCGTCATCACGTCCGCCGGCGAACATCGTGGCGAACATGGCCATCTGGGCGATGGCCGAAATCGCCGTGGCGATCGCGGCGGCAACCGAACCGATGAGGATGTCCCGGTTGCGCACGTGCATCAACTCGTGTGCCATGACGCCCTCGACCTCGTCGCGGGGCAGCGAGCGCAGCAGGCCGACCGTGGCGCACACCACGGCGTTGTTCGGTCCGCGACCGGTGGCGAAGGCGTTCGGCTGTTCGCTGTCCGAGACCGCGACGCGGGGCATGGGCAGCCCGGCACGCGACGCGAGGTCTCGGACCATCCCGTAGAACTCGGGATGGTCGGCCTCCTCGATGACCCGGGCGCGGGCCGAGGCGAGGGCCAGCCTGTCGCTGAACCAATACGAGCCGCCGACCATCACGAGGGCGAGCACGAGGCCGATCATCACGGCCCCCGAGCTGCCCCCGCCGAGCATCGCGGCGACGGCGACGATGAGTCCGCCGAGTCCGGCGAGCAGCACCGCGGTCTTCATGGTGTTCCTGAACATGGATACCTCCAGGTATGACGTTGTT
>JBDLRG010000010.1:0-5356 GCA_039800125.1 Actinomycetota bacterium | reverse complement strand
ACCGGCAAGGAGGCCCAGGCGGTGCTGGACCGTGCCGGCATCACGCTGAACAAGAACGCCGTGCCGAACGATCCGCGCAGCCCGTTCGTCACCTCCGGGGTGCGCATCGGAACACCGTCGGTGACCACGCAGGGCATGGGCGAGGCCGAGATGCCGGTCATCGCCGGTCTCATCGCCCGGACGCTGCGCCACCGTGCCGACGATGCGGCGGTGGCCGCGGTGCGCGCCGAGGTGGCGGCGCTGTGCGCGCGCTTCCCCGCCTATCCCGACCCGGCCTGATCCGCGGCGACCATGAACACCACGACGGGTTACCTGTTCGTCGGTGGTGTGGCAGGTGTCGTCACCCTCGTGACGACACCCCTCGTGCGGGCCATGGCCCGTCGCATCGGCTGGGTGGCCCAGCCCTCGGCGCGACGCGTGCACACGGTGCCCACTCCCGACGTGGGCGGTATCGCCATGTTCGCCGGTCTCGTCGCCGCCCTCCTCGTCGCCTCGCAGATGGGGCGCTTCGACCAGATCTTCCGCAACAACTCCGAGCCCTACGGTCTGGTGCTCGCCGCACTGCTGATCCTGGGAATCGGCCTGTGGGACGACGTTCGGGACATGTCGGCACCCTCGAAGGTGCTCGGCACGGTGGCCGCCGGCATGGTGCTCGTGTGGTTCGGCGTCACCATGTTCTACTTCCGCATCCCGTTCGTCGGGGTGTTCCAGCTCTCGAGCGATTGGGTCCCGATCGTCACGGTCGTCTGGCTGCTCGGCATGACCCAGGCGATCAATCTCATCGACGGTCTCGACGGCCTCGCCGCGGGCATCGTCGCCATCAGCTCGGCCGCGTTCTTCGTGTACGCCCGACACCTCTCCGGTTTGGGCCTGCTGTCCGAGCCGAACATCGGGCCGCTCGTGGCCATCATCTGCGTGGGGGTGTGCGTCGGGTTCCTGCCGTTCAACGTCAACCGAGCCAGCATCTTCATGGGGGACAGCGGCGCCTACCTGCTCGGTCTGCTCGTGGCGGTCTCGACGAGCGTGGTCGGGGGCCGGGCCGACCCGACGACGCAGGCCTTCAGTGGTCAGACGTATTTCTTCCTCGCCCCGCTCGCCATACCCCTGATCATCCTCGGGGTGCCGATCCTCGACGTGGCCTTCGCCATCGCCCGCCGCGTCACGCGTCGTCAGGGGTTCGCCCGTGCCGACACCGGTCACCTGCACCACCGCCTCATCGCACTCGGACACGGACCGCGCCGAGCGGTGGCGATCCTGTGGGCGTGGACGGCATTGCTGTCGGGATTCGTGCTCTATCCGGTGTTCACCGATGCCACCGTTCCCTACGCGCCCTTCGGGGTGCTGGCCTTCATCCTCGTGCTGTACACGGTGCTCCACCCCGATCTGAACAAGCGCACGAAGGCTGAATGACGCGCCCGATGGGGTTGGCGGAGCGACGGGACCGCGCCTAGATTGTGCGCAGTTTCACGAGCCCCGACCCCCGTTTCGCAGGTGAACGATTGAGATTCCTCCCCACCCCCCGCACCGAGGCCCGGATCGACACGAACGTGTCCCGCGGCACGGAGATGGCCGGCACGGTTCTCGTCTTCCTCCTCATCGGACTCGGTATCGACGCCTGGCTCGGCACCACACCGGCGTTCATGATCGGACTCGTCGTGTTCTCCGTCGTCGGTCAGTTCGTGCGCACCTGGTACGTGTACCGCGACGAGATGGACCGCCTGCAGCGCGAGCGGGCCGAGGCACGCGAGGGACGTCCGCGATGAACGCGCGCTCGCCCCTGGCCGCCGCCGTCGACGGTGTCGCGCCCGAGGTGACCATCTCTCGCGACCTTGTGCGGCGCGGACTCATCGCCGCTCCGGTGCTGGTCGCGGTGTCGGGAGTCCTGTGGGGAATCGACGGGGCCCTGTCGGGGGCCTTCGCCCTCGCGCTCGTGCTGTTGAACTTCGCGCTCGCCGCCGTGCTCATCGCCTGGACGGCACCCGTTTCACTTTCGCTCATGATGGGCGCCATCCTCGGCGGATACCTGGTCCGCCTCGGCATCATCACCGGCGCGGTGCTGCTGGTGAAGGACTTCTCGTGGGTCGACATCCCGGCCCTCGGGACCGGGATCATCGTGTCCCACCTCGGCCTGCTCTTCTGGGAGATGCGCTACGTGGCTGCCTCGCTCGCATTTCCCGGATTGAGGCCCCGTACGGCAGACTGTCCGGAGACCGGCGCTCCCGACAGCGACAGAAGGACGGATAAGTGAACGCGCTCTACTTCCCCAAGATGTCCGAGATCCTCAACTGGAAGGATCTCTATCCCGGGTTCAACAAGATCGCGATCATCGCGGTGCTCGCTGTCCTCATCAGCACCGTCATCTTCCTGCTCGCCACGCGCAAGCCCACCACCGAGGCGCCGCGCGGCACGCGCAACTTCGCCGAGGTCATCGTCGAGTTCATCGAGAACGGCGTCGTCATGCAGACCATGGGACGCGAGGGACTGCCCTGGACGCCCTTCCTCCTCACGATGTTCCTGTTCATCTACCTGTGCAACGTCCCGGGCATCATCCCGTTCTTCCAGATGCCGGCGACCGCGCGCATGGCCGTGCCGATGTTCCTCGCACTGCTCGTGTGGGTCGTGTTCAACGCCACCGGCGTCAAGCACCAGGGCCCCGTCGGCTACATGAAGAGCGTCCTCTTCCCGCCCGGGGTGCCCAAGGCCCTCTACATCCTCGTGACGCCGATCGAGATCATCTCGACCTTCCTCGTGCGTCCGTTCTCCCTCGCCGTCCGTCTCTACGCGAACATGCTCGCGGGCCACATCCTGCTCGTGACCTTCGCGCTCCTGTCCGAGGCCCTGTTCCAGGCCAAGGACAGGATCCTCATCCCGGTCGGCATCCTCCCGTTCATCATGCTCGTGTTCCTCACGTCGTTCGAGGTGCTCGTTGCGTTCCTGCAGGCGTACATCTTCGCCATGCTCACCGCGGTGTACATCGGCGGCGCGGCGCACCCCGAGCACTGATCCACGGACAACTGGTCTCCCCACCAACCTCACACACACAGGAGAAACAACAATGGAAGCAATTGCACGACTCATCGCGCAGGAGGCGGCCGCCGAGGCGACCAGCACCGGCGACGGTCTCACCGCACTCGGTGCCGGTCTCGCCTACGGCTTCGCGGCCATCGGCCCGGCCCTCGGCATCGGCAACCTCGTCGGCAAGTCCGTCGAGGCCATGGCCCGCCAGCCCGAGGCCGCCGGCATGGTGCGCACCACCATGTTCCTGGGCATCGCGTTCACCGAGGCGCTCGCGCTCATCGGCTTCGTGGTGTTCATCCTCCTCAAGTTCGCCTGATCCGCGAACACGACCAGAGTCCGATAACGATCTCCGCGGGAGCGGAGTGCAGGAGTTGAGATGCTGACTGCGACAGTCACACACACGAGCACGGGAGCCTTCTCGGTCCGCCTCGTCCCCGGGGCGGCCCAACCGGCCGCGTCCGAGGAGACGGGCGTCGAGGTGCCGGAGCCGAACCCGATCACGCCCGACACCAGCGAACTGCTGTGGGCGGCGGGGTCGTTCTTCGTCCTCCTCGTGCTCATGCGGTACTTCCTCTTCCCGCGCCTCAAGAAGGGCATGGACCAGCGCTACGGCGCCGTCCGCGCCGACCTCGAGGGTGCGGACAAGGTGAAGGACGACGCGCGATCGGCGGTGGCCGACTACGAGAAGGCCCTCGCCGACATCCGCGTCGAGGCCGCCGCCCGTGTGGATGCCGCCCGCAGGACCGTCGACAGCGAACGGGCCGCCCGTCTCGCCGAGGTCAACGCCCGCATCGCCACCGCCCGTGCCGAGGCCGACGCCGCCACCGAAGCCGCCCGTGCTTCGGCGCGCGGCGAGATCGCCGCGGCGGTCGCCCAGGTCGCGTCGCGAGCGGCCGAGCTGGCCACCGGCCGGGCACCCGACTCCGCCACCGTTCAGTCCGCGGTCGCCGCGGCCATGGAAAGCGCAGGCTCACGATGACCTTCACCTCCCTCCTCGCGGCCGGTGCGGCCGAGACCCATCACTGGCTCCTGCCCGAAACCGCCGAGATCATCTACGGCGGCATCGCATCGGTGCTCGTCTTCGGGGCGCTCGGCAAGTTCGCCCTGCCGCTCGCCAAGAAGGCACTCTCGGACCGCACGGCCCGCATCCAGAACGAGATCGACTCGGCTCGCGCCGCCCGCGCCCAGGCAGAGGCCGACGCCTCGCGCATCCGCGCCGCGCTCGGTGACATCGCCGCCGAGCGGGCGCGCCTGCTCGCCGAGGCCGACCAGCAGGCGGCCGCCGTGCTCACCGAGGGTCGTGCCCGGGTGTCCGCCGAGATGGCCGACATGGAGGCGAAGGCGCTGTCCGACATCGCCGTGGCGCGCGGACGCGCCGGGGACGAATTGAGGGCCGAGATCACCCGTCTTGCCGCGGTCGCCACCGAGCGCGTCGTGGCCGCCGCCATCGACGACAAGTCCCGTCAGGACCTCATCGAGGGCTTCATCTCGAAGGTGGGTGCGCGATGAGCGACGTCACCATCGAGACCTATGCGGCGTCTTTCGCCGAGATGGCCCGCGCCGAGGGTGTGCTCGGCAGGGTCGAGGCCGAGCTGTACGCGGTGAAGTCGGCCATCGAGTCCGACGAGAAGCTGCGCGCCCAGCTCACCGACGAGCTCGTGCCCGTCGAGCGCCGCCAGAGGATCGTCGAGTCGTTGCTCGCGGGCCGCACCCACGGGCTCACCGCCCAGATCGTCTCGTTCGTGCTCGGAGCCGGCCACGGTCGGCACCTGGGCGCCATCGTCGACCGCATCGTGTCGCTCGCCTCGCAGTCGACCGGCACGCAGATGGCCGAGGTGCGCACCGCCGTCGAGCTCACGAAGGACCAGCAGGACCGCCTCGCCGCGGCCCTCACCAAGGTCAACAACGGCACGCCCGTGAATCTCAAGGTCGTCGTCGACCCGACCGTCGTCGGGGGCCTCGTGGCCACGGTCGGCGACCGCGTCATCGACGGCTCGGTGCGCAAGCGCCTCGATGAGATCAAGAGCCGCCTCTAGGAACCGCCCCCGGACACACGAAGTCGAAACCACAAAGGGACCACAACATGTCAGACATCACTTTCTCCGCCAGTGACATCGCTTCGGCGATCTCCAAGGGGCTCGAGGGATACGACCAGTCGCTCGAGGCGCGAACCGTCGGCCGCGTGGCCGAGGTCGGCGACGGCATCGCCCGCGTGAGCGGCCTGCCCGACTGCGCCGTCAACGAGCTGCTCGAATTCGAGGACGGCTCCGTCGGTCTCGCACTCAACCTCGACGAGACCCAGATCGGAACCGTGGTGCTCGGCAATGCCGACGCCATC
>JBDLRG010000009.1:0-3455 GCA_039800125.1 Actinomycetota bacterium | reverse complement strand
CGCCGACACGGCCACGACCACAGCGGCTTCCGACAGGGCGAGGGTTCCGGTGCGGTGCACGATGGCGATCCGGCCGGTGGCGGGATGTCGGCGACGGGCCTCTCCGGCGATCCGGGAGAACGCGTCGACCGCGGGCTCTTCCCAGGCCTCGTACTCGAGCGCCACGACGCCGTCGCGACCCTCGGCATGGTCGCGCACGGTCCCGGTGAACACGACGACGGCACCGCAGTCGGGTCGCACGACCCAATCGTGGATCTCAACCACGGGGAGCGGGTCCGGGGTCACCCCGAACCGGTCATCACCCGTTGCCGCCACTGTCATGGGTCCAGCGTACTCGTGTTCCTTCCCCGCCCGTGGTGGTCGACCGTGCGTGGTGTCGGGGCGACGACCCACGTCGCGGAACGACAACTAGCCTTCGTCACCTGTGAAGGACGACGACTTCGACGGGAACGCACCGCCCCCGCCCCACGAACGCTCGTGGCGCCATCCCGCCGAACTCGCCGCACAGGAGCGCGTCGACATCGCCCGTTCCCATCCCTCCCCCCGCCTCAGCCGCCGTGCCTCCGTGGTCACGGCGACCGCCAGCATCGTGGTGTCCGCGGCCGTGCTGTCGGTGGTGCTTCCGGGTGGCCCCAATGCGACAGCGCCCTCGGTGGAAGGTCGCGATCCCGGCACCACGTCGACGACTGCCGTGAAGGGTTCCGTTCCGGCGAGGCCGGTTCCCGAGCCCGCTGCCGGGATCGTCGGATCGCTCGAGGGCGACCAGGGAGAGGCGACGATCATGTCGATCGGGGGCGAATGGTTCCTCGCGGGAATCGACGACGTCGGGCGCTTCGCGGACGCTGTGTCGGTGCGAGCGTCGGCGGAGACCGCCACCGACACCGTCGTTCTCCACCGCCACGAGGCGGCCGGGATCGTCCTGTTGCGCGCGGTGGACGCGGCGACGACGTCCTCCCCCGCGCTCGAGGGCATCACGGGACTGCGCCTCGTTCCGTCCTCTCGATTCACCGACCGTGACTGGTTGTCCACGCTCGCGATCGTCGACCACCTGGGTACGCAGCCCTTCACGGTGCTCGACTCGCGCATGACGGAACTTGCCGTGGGAGAGGTGCCGGTCTCCACGGTTCGACCGGTGCGGGGCGTGGCCGCACTCGTGGACGAGGACGGACGCATCGTGGGCGCGGCCGTGCACTGCTCGAACGTCACCTGGCTCCTGTCCACCGAGCGCATCATCTCGGTCGCGCGCCGATGGGCCACTGAACGGGCAACGGAGACGACCGGGCGCCCATAGCCTCGAACCCATGGGTACCGACGACGACGGCGCACCGGATCCCTTCGGCGGGATCCCCTTTCTCGCCGACATGGCACGCGCCATGTCGGGACAGGGCCCGCTCAACTGGGACCTCGCGGTGCAATTCGCCGCCCTCGGTGCCGTCGCGGAGACTCCCGACCCCGATCCGGAACCGTCGGCGCGCATGGCCTGGGAATCCCTCGCCGATGTCGCCGCCATGCGTGTCGAGGAGACCTCCGGAATCGTCGTTCCCTCCCGGCCCGAGGTCGTGACCGTGTCCCGCGCACGGTGGGCCCAGCGCACGCTCGCCGACATGCGACCCCTCTTCACCGCCATGGCCACCTCCATCGCCACACGCCCCTCCACCCACGACGGGGACGGCGATGACCCCATGACCTCGATGTTCTCGGCCCTCTCCCGGATGATGTCCCCCGCACTGACCGGAATGTCGATCGGCTCGATGGTCGGCTCGCTCGCCCGGCACGCGCTCGGGCAGTACGAACTCCCCATCCCCCGGCCCGGCACGCGCGACCTTCTCGTCGTGTCCTCATCGGTGGACGCCTTCGCTCTCGAGTGGGAGATCGCCACGGACGACCTGCGCATGTGGGTCCTCATCCACGAGCTGTCATCCCATGCTGTCCTGTCCGCTCCGGCCCTGTCCGGCGCTCTCGTCGCGCTGCTCACCGAGCACGTCTCGGCCTTCTCCCCCGATCCGGCCGCCATCCTCGACCGCCTCGGCGAGGTGGATCCCGGCTCTCCCGACGCTCTCGCCGGACTGCAGTCGCTGTTCTCCGATCCGATGGTGCTCATGGGGGCCCTGCGCTCCCCCGAACAGGAACGCATCGCACCGCGCCTCGACGCCGCGGTGTCGGCGGTGTCGGGCTACATCGACCATCTCGTCGACGAGACGGCGCAACGGGTGCTGGGCAACCCCGGAGGCATCGCCGAGGCGGCGCGTCGTCGGCGCGCAGAGTGGGGCGACGACGCCCGGCTCATCGAGAACATGCTCGGTGTGTCCTCGACGCGGGAGAGCCAGCGTCGCGGACGCGAATTCATCGCCGGTGTCGTCGAACGCGGCGGTGCGCCCCACCTGCCTCTGATCGCGAACGACCCCGCCGGTCTTCCGACGCCGGCCGAGATCGCGGCTCCCGGTCTGTGGCTGGCGCGTCTCGGCGTGCTCGACTGACGGAGGGCGTGCGGCCGGCGCGCGCGAAGGCCACCGCCCCGAGAACGCCGGCGATTCCCGCGAGGGCGAAGCCGATCCTGCCGGTCGGGCTGACGAGCACGGGAACCACTCCACCGAGCACCCATGCCATCTGGTTCTGCGTCTCGAACCTGGAGAACGCGCGACCGCGGTTCGCGTCCGGTGCGCCGCTCTGCACCGTCGACTCGAATGCCAGTCGGCCGATGGTGGCCGCGGCGTTCACGGTCGCCGCCAAGAGGATTCCTCCCACCACGCGGTCCCACACGGCAGCTGCCGCCCCCGCGGCACCGACGGCGACGAGTGCCGCGAGGAGCATCGTCTCCACCGGCACCCGTTGTCGGAGGCGCGGGCCGGCGACGTTGGCCCCCAGCGTCGCGAGGCTCGACAACCCCACCGCGAGCCCGAACCATGCCGTGCCCGCGATCTCGCTGCGCAGCCAGAAGGCGAGATGGAAGAACATGAACCCCACGGTGCCCCTCAGCACTCGCATGGCGTTGGCGGCGCGCACCACGCGGGCCGAGTGCAGCTCCTCGTTCTCGCGCCGGTCCGCCGGCCCCGTCGCGATGATCGAGCGGGGCAGGCGCCGCGCATTCGCCGATGCGGCGAGGAACAGCAGTGCACCGAGAACGAGGGCCGCCGAGGTGGCGACCAGTTGCAGCAGGGCGGCGGGCACGGCGACGGCGAATCCCGTCAACCCCGCCACCTGTCCGAGACGACCGTTCGCCCCCACGAGTGCCTCCTCGTCGGGGACCGTGACGGGGACGAGGGCCGACTTGGCGATGGCGTAGGTCTTGGAGAGGATCAGCGCGGCGAACGCGAGCGGGAAGAGCGTGAGCGAGTCGAGGCTGAAGGCCATGCCCACGAGGACCCCGGCGCGCAGCACGCCGACGAGCACCACCACCATCCGCTGGCCGCCGCGCATGCGGTCGATGAACGGACCGATGAGGGGAGCCACCACCG
>JBDLRG010000008.1:0-5580 GCA_039800125.1 Actinomycetota bacterium | reverse complement strand
ACAAGATCGCGCGGAAGTCGGAGAACCCGAGCATCACACGCGACGTCTCCGGCGAGGGGGTGCAGCAGGCCCTCCTCAAGATCCTCGAGGGAACGGTTGCGTCGGTGCCACCCCAAGGTGGTCGCAAGCATCCGCACCAGGAGTTCATCCAGATCGACACCACCAACGTGTTGTTCATCTGCGGCGGTGCCTTCTCGGGTCTCGAGCAGATCATCGAGCAGCGCATCGGGCACAAGGGCATGGGATTCCATGCCCACGTGATGTCGAAGGCCGACAAGGACCCGGGCGAGTTGTTCGCGCGGGTGCTGCCCGAGGACCTGCAGAAGTTCGGGATGATCCCCGAGTTCATCGGTCGACTGCCCATGGTCGGCGCGGTGAGCGCACTCGACAAGGACGCACTGATGAGCATCCTCACCGAGCCGAAGAACGCGCTCGTCAAGCAATACGTGCGCATCTTCGAATTCGACAACGTGGAGCTCGAGTTCGAGCCGGAGGCCCTCGAGGCCATCGCCGACCTGGCCCTCGCCCGGGGCACGGGTGCGCGCGGACTGCGCGCCATCCTCGAGGAAACGCTTCTCGACGTGATGTACGAGGTGCCCGGTCGCGATGACGTGGCCAGGGTCGTCGTCGATGCCGACAGCGTCAGGGGCGGTTCGTCGCCCCGCATGGTGTCCAAGAGCACCGCACGCATGCCGCGTCAGCGTCGTGCCGCCTCGTGACCCTCCCGCGGTGAACTACTCCGACGCCCTCCGGTACCTCGACGACCATGCGTCGTACGAGCGCACGGGACGGATCGAGGAACCCTCGCTCGACGGCATCACCCGGCTGTGCGTGGCGCTGGGCGACCCGCAGCACGACTTCCGGGTCGTGCACGTCACCGGGACGAACGGCAAGGGCTCGACGTCCCAGTTCATCACGCGCCTTCTGATGGCCCACGGCCTGCGCGTGGGCACCTACTCGAGCCCCCATGTCGAGGACGTCCGTGAGCGGATCCAGATCGACTCCGCTCCGGTGGGAGAGGAGGATTTCGCCGCGGCCGTGGCGGCCATCGCGGTGGCCGAGGGACTCTCGGGGATCCGGCCCTCGTACTTCGAGATTCTCACGGCAGCCGCTTTCCGGTGCTTCTCCGACATCGCCGTGGACGTCGCCGTGGTCGAAGTGGGTCTGCTCGGGCGTTGGGATGCGACGAACGTCGTCGAGGCCGACGTCGCCGTGATCACGAACATCGCCCTCGACCACGTCGAGTTCGCCGGGCCGACCCTCGCGGACATCGCGCGCGAGAAGGCCGGCATCATCAAGCCGGTGAGTGCGGTGGTGTCCGGTGAGGACCGCGAGGAATTGGTGCGCATCTTCCGCGCCGAGCCGCACGCGTCGATGAGGGTCGCAGGAGAGGACTTCGCCGTTGTCGACGATCAGTTGGCGCTCGGGGGCCGTTCGGTGCACGTGCGCACGTCGCGCGGGGACCTTCCGGGGCTCTTCGTTCCCATGCACGGCCGGCATCAGTCCGCCAACGCGGCCGTGGCCCTGGCCGCCGTGGAGGAGTTCTTCGACGCGCCCGTGCACCCCGATGTCGCCTCGGAGGCGTTGGCCGCGGCGTGGGTGCCGGGTCGGTTCGAGGTGCTCGGTCACCAGCCGCTCGTGATCGTCGATGCGGCGCACAATCCGGCGGGTGCCGACGTGTGCGCCGAGGTGTTCTTCTCCGATTTCGATCCGCCGGGCCGCCGCATCCTCGTGGTGGGTGCGATCGGGCGGCGCGACCTCGGCGAGACCTTGTCGGCCTTCCGAGCCGACGAGTTCGACAGGGTGGTGTGCTGCACCGCGCCCTCGCCCCGGGCGCGTCCCGCCGCCGAGCTCGCCGCCGCGGCCCGTGCCCTCGGGTGCGACGAGGTGACCGTGGTGGAATCGGTCGGCGCGGCCTGTGATGCCGCCCTGCGCGACGCCGGGTCCGACGACGCGATCCTGGTGACCGGTTCCTTCTACGTGGTGGGGGACGCCAAGGCCCATCTCCGACGGGTGTTGCCCTGATCGGACCCCGAACGGCCCCCTCAGCCCTTTCCTGCCCTGTTCGCCCTAGCCTGTCGGGCATGTCCACGCGCACCCTCGTCCTGCTCAAGCCCGACGCCGTCGAGAGGGGTCTCGTCGGGGAGATCATCGGCCGCTTCGAGAAGAAGGGCCTCCGTCTCGCTGCCATGGAACTGCGCACCCTCGACGCCGCGATTCTCGGCCGTCACTACGAGGAGCACGCCGGCAAGGGCTTCTACACCGAGCTCGTGGCCTTCATGTCACGGGGTCCCGTCGTTGCCATGGCCGTCGAGGGCCCCGAGGACACCTGGGAGATCGTGCGGGCGATGATGGGCGCCACCAATCCGCGGGCCGCCGCCGGCGGGACCATCCGGGGTGACCTCGGAACCCTGTTCACGGAGAACCTCGTCCACGGCAGCGATTCGGCCGAATCCGCGTCGCGTGAACTGGGAATCTTCTTCCCCGGCCTCTGATCCGGTGCTGGTTACCATGACCCGGGGGTCGGGCCGCGTGTCTTCGTCCCCGTCGGAGCGACACCCATGAGCCGCAGCAATCCCCTCGCCCTCGGTCGCGACATCGCGATCGACCTCGGAACCGCGAACACGCTCGTGTACGTGCGGGGTCAGGGCATCGTGCTCAACGAGCCCTCGGTCGTCGCCATCGACGAAGCCGGTAGACCCGTCGCCGTCGGCTGGGAGGCCAAGAGGATGATGGGGCGCACCCCCAAGCACATCCAGGTCATCCGACCGCTCAAGGACGGTGTCATCGCCGACTTTGACGTCTGCGAGAAGATGCTGCGCTACTTCATCCAGCGCATCTCCTCGAGCCGGTGGTCGAAGCCCCGCATGGTGATCTGCGTGCCGTCGGGAATCACCGGCGTCGAGCAGCGCGCGGTGCAGGACGCCGCCGAATACGCGGGTGCGCGTCGCCCGGTGCACATCATCGAGGAACCCATGGCCGCGGCCATCGGGGCCGAGCTGCCCGTGCACGAGCCGAGCGGCAACATGATCGTCGACATCGGTGGCGGCACCACGGAGGTGGCCATCATCTCCCTCGGCGGGATCGTGGTCGCCCAGAGCGTTCGCGTCGCCGGGGACGAACTCGACGAGGCGATCATGCAGTACATGAAGATCGAATTCGGCCTCGACGTGGGTGCCAACACTGCCGAGGAGATCAAGATCCAGATGGGATCGGCCTGGCCGCTGGAGCAGGAGGTCACGGCCGACGTGGGCGGACGAGACACGGTGACGGGTCTGCCCCGGACCGTCGAGCTCACCTCGGCCCAGGTGCGCGACGCACTCAACGAGCCCGTGACTGCCATCATTGACTCCGTGAGGACCACTCTCGACCGCACCCCACCCGAACTGGCAGCCGACATCATGGACCGCGGAATCTGGTTGTCCGGCGGCGGCGCACTGCTCGCCGGGTTGCCCCAGCGGATGGCCCACGACACCGGCATGCCGTGCTACGTGGCCAAGGACCCCCTGTATTGCGTCGCCATCGGATCGGGCCGAGCCCTCGACAGCATCGAGGCCATGCGCGGCATGATGTCCTCCCCGGGGATCGAACCGACGTAACGGGGTCCCGTGCCGAGCCAATCATTCACCAGGCGCCGGATCGTCGCTCTGCTCGCGTTGACATCGATCATGCTCGTCACGCTCGACCTGAGGGGGAGTGGTGCCGCGACGTTCGTCAGGTCCACCTTCGGCGTGCTCTTCCGGCCCTTCGAGGCGGCGGTGAGCGTCATCGTGCGCCCGGTGCAGAACGCGTGGAACGGGATGGTGAACTACGACGACGTGGTGGACGAGAACCGGCGCCTGCGCGACCTCGTGGCGTTCGGTGAGGGTGCATCGATCGCCGCCATCGCCAGTCTGCGCGAGTCGCAGGAACTGCTGGCGCTCAACGGCCTGCCCAGCCTCGCCGGCATCGGTTCCTGCACGGCCCAGGTGGTCGGTCAGTCCCCGTCGAACTTCTCCCAGACGGTCGAACTCAACAAGGGCAGCGAGTGCGGCATGAAGGTGGGAATGCCGGTGCTCAACGCGGCCGGCCTCATCGGGAAGATCACCAAGGTTTACGAGGGCAGGGCGGTGGTCATGCTCATCACCGACCCCAGTTATGCCCTGGCCGTCAAGGTGGTCAACGCGCCCGAGGGTGGACTCGGGGTCCCCTCGGCGTCGTCGAGCACGTCGACGACCACGACGACCACGACGACGATCCCCGGCTTCACCCCGGGTTCGACCATCCCCGTGACGACGGTGCCGGGATCCGGCGTCACGGCGCCCGCCTCCACGGCCTCGCCCATCACGGTCCCGAAGGGTCAGGACCTCCCATTGCGCGAGACCGGGGCTCTCGAGGGACGCGGACTCGGCAAGCCTCCGATCGTGCGTTTCGTCGAGTACCAGCCGCGCTTCGGAGAGGTGAGAATCGGCTCGCCCGTCATCAGTGCCGGTGGAGCGACCTCTCTGGCGCCTCCCGACATCGTCATCGGGACCGTGAGCAAGGTTGTGCTGCGCACGGGCACCCTCGGGCCCCTGCTCGAGGTGAAGCTCACGGCGACACTCGATGCCCTCAACTTCGTGCGCGTCCTGCTCTACCAGCCGCTGACCGAGAGGCAGACGGCGCCGTGATCGAGCGTCTCATCCTGCTCTCCGAGAACCGTTCCCTGCGATTCTTCCTCGTGGGCATCCTGTTCCTGGCGGTGCAGACCACCATCGTCAATGACATGCGGCCTTTCGGGGTCAGTCTCGAGCTGATGCTGCTCGTGGCGGTCTCGGCCGGGCTCGCGGGTGGACAGGCGACGGGCATCGTCGGTGGATTCGCGGCCGGCCTCCTCTATGACATGGTCCTCACCACGCCCCTGGGACTGTGCGCGGGCGTCTTCGGCATCGTGGGCTATCTGGCCGGTTACGTGCACGCCTTCGTGCACCGCCCGACATGGTGGTCGCGCCTGGCGATGGGGGCGACGGCGAGCTTCGTCGGCGTCGTGCTCGTCCCGCTCGCTGCCACCTTCACCGGCTCCGAGGGGGTTCTCACGTCCCGGGTGCCCTTCATCGGCCTCGTGGTGGCGTTGTCGAACACGCTGCTGTGCCTGCCCACCGAGCGGGTGTGCCGCTGGGCACTCGTTCCCCGAACGGCGGTGGTGTGATGGCCGGGACCCGCCGGTTCTCCCCGCTCGCGGTGCTCGGTTCCGTCGGCCTCGTACTGTCGTCACTGCTCGTCGTGCGCCTGTGGTTCCTCCAGGTGGTCGACCAGCCGGCCCTGGAGGCGCGGGTGCGCGAGGTGCGAACCAGGACCGTGAAGCTCCCGGCGGAACGCGGACGCATCTTCGACCTCGAGGGGAGGCTGGTGGCGACGAACCAGCGCATCCTCACGGTCACCATCGACAGGGCGGTCGTGGCGAAGGACCTGGACCGCCAGCAGATGTGGGAACGGTTGTCCGGAGCTCTCAACATGTCCTTCGAGGAACTCGAGAACCGGTTCACCTCGCTGCGCTACGACCAGCTCCAGCCCGTGCCGCTCAAGGAGGACGTGGACGAGGCGCTCGCGGTGGTGTTGCGC
>JBDLRG010000007.1:0-5690 GCA_039800125.1 Actinomycetota bacterium | reverse complement strand
ACAGCATGCACGGCTACGAATTGGCACTCCCAACGGGATTCGAACCCGTGCCGCCACCTTGAGAGGGTGGTGTCCTAGGCCACTAGACGATGGGAGCCTGAGGGCTTCACAGGGTACCTGCCCCGCGCGGTCGCGACACGAAGCAGCACAGGGACGGACCGGCTTCAGATCGACGTGGTTGGGGAACAAGGACTCGAACCCTGAATAACTGGACCAGAACCAGTTGTGTTGCCAATTACACCATTCCCCAGTGCGCCCTCGATTCTAGCGGTCATACCCCGCGACGCGACCATGGGTCCCGGCCGGTTCTCGGCAGTCTCACCCCGTGATGTCGAGCAGCCGCGAGAAGCCGATGAGCCGACCCGCGGCCACCCCCACGGCCTCCCGCATCGAGTGGACCCCCGACCACAGGATCCGACCCGGCGTGACGGCCGCGCCCCGTGCCGCAAAACCCAGCTCGCGGGCCGAGAGCACCGATCGCGGGAGGTGCCAGGAGTCCGAGACGATGAGGAGGCGCGATAGCCCCTCGGCACGCAGAACGGGAGCCAGCAGTTCGAGCGATCCGAACGTGGACCGTCCGGCGTCCTCGGAGAGGATCGACGCGGAGGGAACCCCGCGGTCGAGAAGCCATCGCCGCGAGGCGGCGGCCTCCGTGAATCGATCACCCTCCTGCTTGCCACCGGTCACCGCGATGAGCGGCGCGCGACCGTCACGCCAGAGATCGAGGGCGGCCTGCAGACGTCCCTCGAGAAGCGGCGAAGGCACACCGTCATACTGGGCGGCACCCATGACGACGATGACGTCGGCGGACTCGTCCGAGGTTTGCGCGCCGACGAGCACGTTCCCCACGATGACGATCGACAGATAGACCGTCATCGCCAGCACCACGGCGACCGTCCACGCCGCGATGCTCCGGATCAGGGTCATGATCCGTCTCAGTCCAGGCGTCCGAGCGCAGAACGGAGCCGGGCGAGGGATGCCTCGCGGCCGAGCACCTCGATGCTCTCGAACAGCGGCGGTCCCACGCTGCGGCCGGTGATCGCCACCCGCACGGGGGCCTGGGCCTTGCCGAGTTTCACCCCGGTGCGCTCGCACCAGGCATCCAGCACTCCCTTGATCGCCACGGCGCTCCACTCGCAGTCGACGAGTCCACTCGCCATGTCGACGAGGATCTCGCGCGCGAAGTCGGCTGACATCGCCTTGTCCCAGGACGCATCGTCGAGAGGCGCGTCGGGAAGGAAGAGGAAGTCGACCATCGCCGGAACCTCGCCGAGCACGGCCACCCGAGTCTGCACGTGCGGCGCGATGGCGGTGAAACACTCCGCATCGAAGCGCGACGCCGGCCACAGATCGGTGGCGGCGAGCACCGGAGCGCATGCATCGATGAACCCGGCCGGGTCCATCATGCGGATGTAGTCACCATTGAAGGCGAGCAGCTTCTTCACGTCGAAGAACGCCGGCGAATGGTTGACGTCCTCGAGGCGGAACTCCTCAACGATGCGCTCCCACGGGACGATCTCGGTGTCACCAGCCGGCGCCCATCCGAGCGTCATGAGGTAGTTCACCATCGCCGCCGGCAGGATGCCCTCGTCGCGGTACTGCTCGAGCGCCACCTTGTCGCGGCGCTTCGAGAGCTTCTTGCGCTGCTCGTTGACGAGCACCGGCACATGGGCCCACACCGGCGCCGGCTGACCGAGTGCCCGCCACAGCATCTGCTGCTTCGGGGTGTTCGGCAGGTGCTCCTCGGCGCGCACCACGTGGGTGATCCCCATCTCGATGTCGTCGACCACGTTGGCGAGCAGGAACATCGGGGTGCCGTTGCCGCGCAGGAGGACGAAATCCTCGATGGTGTCGTTCGAGAACTCGACCCGGCCGCGCACCAGGTCCTCGACGACGGTGACGCCCTCGGGCACGCGGAAGCGCAGCACCCGACCCGGACCGGGCTCCAGGCCGCGGTCGCGGGAGTATCCGTCGTAACCCTGACGGCCGGACTCGCGCGCCCTCTCCTGCACCTGCTCGGGGGTGAGGTCGCACCAGTAGGCGTGGCCCTCGCGCCACAGGCGCATGGCGGCCTCGACATGAAGGGCGGCATTGGCGGACTGGAAATGCGGTCCCTCGAATGCCGGCGACGAGGAATCGATCCCCAGCCAGGCGAGCGCGTCGATGATGCCGCGCGTCCACTCGGGGCTGTTGCGCGACTCGTCGGTGTCCTCGATGCGCAGCACGAAGGTGCCGCCCGTGCGCTGGGCGAGGGCCCAGTTGTACAGAGCGGTGCGCGCGCCGCCCACGTGGAAGAACCCCGTGGGCGAAGGGGCGAAGCGGTACCGCGGAGCGCCGGACATGTTCAGGCGCGCAGTCGTTCCGCGTCGAAGCTCATCACTCCGGCGGGGTCCGACGTCACGGCCGCCTCCAGTCCGAGCACCTGGGGCACGATCTGCTCGCCGAAGAACCGCGCCGTGGCGACACGCGCCTCGCGGAAACCGGCGTCGAGGGATGCGTCGTCGGCGGCGACCATCGCCGCGTCGAGCATGTATCCGCCGGCGACGAGCACCGACATCATCCGCAGGTACGGAGTGGCTCCGGCCAGCACCGCCACGGGGTCGGCGGCTCGGGCCATGATCAAGTCGGTAGCGCGGCGCACCGATTCCGCGGCCGCGGCGAGGGTCCTGCCGGCCGCGGCCAGTTCCATCGAGCCCTCGGCCCTCCGGGCGGCCTCCTCAACCTCAGCGAGCACGGCGGCCACGACGGCCCCGCCCCGTAGACCGATCTTGCGGCCGACGAGATCCATGGCCTGGATGCCGTTCGTGCCCTCGTAGATGGTGGTGATGCGCGCGTCGCGGGCGTGCTGGGCGACGCCGGTCTCCTCGATGAAGCCCATGCCCCCGTGCACCTGCACGGCGATACCCGTCATCTCGACGGCCATGTCGGTGCACCAACCCTTCGAGAGCGGCGTGAGGAACGCGGCGAGGTCGGCGGCGCGCTCGCGCTCGGCTGGATCGGGGTGGTGGGCGGCGATGTCGAGGCACGCCGCGTTGCGATAGATGAGACGGCGCATGGCCTCGTTCGTCGACTTCATGGTGGCGAGCATGCGGCGCACGTCGGGATGATCGACGATGTGAGACGACTCCCCCGCCGGTGCCCCCGGCGCGCGACCCTGGCGACGCACCTCTGCGTACGCGAGTGCCTGCTGGTACGCGCGTTCGGCGAGGGCGAGACCCTCGAGGCCGACGCCGAGGCGGGCCTGGTTCATCATCGTGAACATGTAGGCCATGCCGCGGTTCTCCTCGCCCACCAGCCAGCCGACGGCACCACCATCGTCGCCGAAGGAGAGCACGCAGGTGGGGCTCGCCTTGATGCCCATCTTGTGCTCGATCGACACACAGGTGACGTCGTTGCGATCACCGAGCGAGCCGTCGGGGTTGACGATGAACTTCGGCACGATGAAGCACGAGATGCCCTTCGTCCCGGGAGGCGCGTCGGGCGTGCGCGCGAGGACCAGGTGCACGATGTTGTCGGCCATGTCGTGCTCGCCGAAAGTGATGTAGATCTTCGTCCCCGTGATGAGGTACGTGCCGTCGTCGCGGCGCACCGCGCGGGTGCGCACCGCCCCGACGTCGGACCCAGCATCGGGTTCGGTGAGGTTCATCGTTCCCGTCCACTCTCCCGACACCATGCGCGGCAACCAGGTCATGCGCTGCACCTCGTCACCGTGGTGGAGGATGGCGTCGATGGCGCCCTGCGTGAGGAGTGGTGCCATGGCGAGGGCCATGTTCGTGGAATTCATGATCTCCTGGATGGCGATGTTCACGAGCCACGGGAACCCGCCCCCGCCGTACCCGGGGTCGAAGGCCACCGCCCCCCATCCGGCCGCGACGTAGGCGGCATAGGCCTCGGCGAACCCGGGCGGCACGGACACGCTGCCGTCGGGGTTGCGCACGGATCCGACACTGTCGCCGACGGCGTTCAAGGGCGCGAAGGTCTCCTCGAAGAAGCGGGCCGCCTCGGCGACGAGGTCGTCGACCACCGAGGCGTCCACGGACGCGAACGCGGGCAGGGACATGATGGTGTCGAGGCCGCCGACGGCGCGCAGGACGAAGGAGATGTCGGCGAGCGGGGCCGAGTAGGGCGTCACGACACGAGTCCCGTGAGGGCGCGCCATGCCCCGGCGGCGCGGTTCGCCACCTGTTCGGGCGTCATCCGCAGGGTCGACTCGGGAACCATGTCGGCGATGTCGCGCACCTGACCGTGATGATGCGGGTGGGCGGCGCCGGCGAAGAGGGGCCGGCGCACCTCGACGAGGTCGGCCGGGGGGCTCTCGAGGAGGAACCCCCACACGGCGAGCGCGAGCGTCACGTCGTGGACGACGGGAGCGCGACCGAACAGCGACGCCCGGCGCAGGGCGAGTCCCCGGCACCCGACGAAGACGTCGTCGACCTTCTCGCCCGGCTGCACCCGCACCCGGTCACGCGCGCGTTCGAACAGTCCGATGACGTAACCCTGGTCGGGACCCTGGTACCCGAGGCGGCTGCCCGCGGGCTGACGACCGACGATCTCGGCGGGGCGGCCCGGCTTCCATCCGTCGGGGACGTGGTCCGGCGAGGAATAGGCACGGGCCGGTTCGGCGGCGGGCAGGGGCGAATGGCGTGGTGCCGACATGCCCGCGATTCTACGCGGGCTCGCCCACGGCCCCGGTGTGGAGGAGCCCGTACACGAGGGACTCCTCGAGCGCGCGCCAGGACGCCTCGATGATGTTGGACGACACCCCGATGGTCGTCCACGAGGTCTCGCCGTTCGTGGCGTCGATGAGCACCCGGGTGACCGCGCCGGTGGCCGAGCCCCCGTCGAGGATCCGCACCTTGTAGTCGGTGAGGTGGATGCGCGAGAGCAGCGGGTAACTGGACAGCAGTGCCGAGCGCAGGGCGGCGTCGATGGCGTTCACCGGACCGTTGCCCTCGCAGGTGCGCACGTGGCGCTCGTCGCCCACCCATACCTTCACGGTGGCCTCGGTGGAGAATTCGCCGCCCGGTACCTCGTCGGTGATGACGCGCATGGACTCGACCCGGAAGGCGTCGTTCGTCCAGCCGGTCGCCCGGCGCATGAGCAGTTCGAGCGAGGCGTCGGCGGCCTCGAAGTGGTAGCCCTCGTGCTCGAGACGCTTGAGGTCCTCCACCACCCGGCCGATGGCCGCTCCGTCCATCTCGAGGCCGAGCTCATCGGCTTTCATCTGGATGGTGGCGCGGCCGGCCATCTCGGACACGACGAACCTGGTGCCGTTGCCGACGAGATGCGGGTCGATGTGCTCGTAGGCGTCGCGGCGTCGGGCGATGGCCGACACGTGGAGGCCCGCCTTGTGGGCGAAGGCGGACGCCCCCACGTAGGGGGCCTGCGGGTTGAGTGGACGGTTGAGGATCTCGGCGACGTGGTTGCTCACGGCCGTCACCCTCTCGAGGCGCCCCTCGGGGAGCACGTCGAAGCCCATCTTCACCTGCAGGTTGGGGATGAGCGTCGTGAGGTTGGCGTTGCCGGTGCGCTCACCGAGACCGTTGAGGGTGCCCTGCACCTGGCGGACGCCCGCCATCACCGCGGCCATCGAGTTGGCCACGGCGCACCCGGTGTCGTCGTGGCAGTGGATGCCGAGCACCGCGTCGGAACCGACGAACTCGCGCACCCGTCCGACGATGGCGGCGACC
>JBDLRG010000006.1:0-6760 GCA_039800125.1 Actinomycetota bacterium | reverse complement strand
CCGAAGACGATGGCGAACATCATCATCGGCACGAACGGTTCGATGGGTGCGGGCTCGGCACCGAACAGACCGCTCAACCAGCCCCATTGGAAGACGGCGACCACCACGCCGTAGGCGGAGGCGATGGACAGGACGTTCATCACCACGGCCTTGGCGGGCACGAGGAGCGAGCGGAACACGGCCATCAGCAGCACGAACGACAACAAAAGGACGACGCCGATGAACACGATCAGACGGTCCGCCAGGTACGAGGTGAAGTCGATCGAGGCCGCGGTCGCCCCGGTGACGTGCACCGACGCGCCGGTTCCCTCCGTGAAGGGCGCGATGACGTCTGCGCGGAGACGGCGCACGGTGTCGGCGGTGGCCTCGTCCTGGGGTGCGGTGCGCGGGACGATGCTGAAGAGTGCCGCTCGCGGATCGTCGGCGTCGTTCCACCGGGCGGGCGACACCTGCACCACGTTCGGGTCGGCGGCGACCGCCGCGATGACGTCGTCGACGAGGGCCACGTCGGAGGGATCGTCCACCTCGACGACGGCGATGAAGGGCCCGTTGAATCCGGGACCGAATCCCTGTGCGAGGAGGTCGTAGGCGCGACGCGTCGTGGTCTCCTCGCTGAAGTTGCCCTCGTCGGCGAACCCGAGACGCAGCGAGAGCACCGGGGCCGCGAGCACCAGCAGCACGGCGGTGCCCGCGGCGAGCATGGTCCTCGGTCGCCGCTGCACGAACCGGCTCCACCGGTACGGCATGGTCTCGCGCATCGGCTTCTCGCGGCGCGGCTTCAGTTCGGTCCGCAGGGGCGCGATCATCGAGCCCGCCGTCAACACGACGAGAGCGAGGGGAACACCCAGGAGCAGGGCGTCGATCCCGAGGCCGATGCCGAACAGGGAGAGTGCGACGAGGCCGGCCGCGAGGATGCCGCGACGACGGGTGATCTCCATGCGCTCGCGGGCGAAACCGACGAGCGCCGGGAGCAGCGTCACGGACGCCAACATCGTCACCGCGACGGTGGTGGCCGCGCCGATGCCGAGACCCGCCACGAACTCGAGACCGATGAGCAGCATGCCGAGGAGCGACACCACGACCGTCATGCCGGCGAAGACCACGGCGCGACCGGCGGTGTCCATCGCCCCGTAGATGGCCTGGAGGCTCGTGGCCCCTCCCCTCGTCATTTCCCGGTAACGGGTGACGATGAAGAGGGAGTAGTCGATGCCCACCGCGATGCCGATCATCGCCCCGAGGGAGGTGGCGAAGTCGGGGATCGTGACGACGTGACTGACGAGAGCGACGAGGGACGCACCGGTGCCGACACCGAAGAGGGCCACACCGATGGGCAGCCCCATCGCCAGCACCGAGCCGAACGCGAGAATGAGCACGATGATGGCGAAGCCGAGACCGATCAGTTCGGACTCGGGCGGGTGGAACTCGACGAGGGCATTGCCACCCACCTCGATGCGCACATCGGGGATGCCCGAGGCGAGCCTGACGATCTCGGAGCCGATCTCGCCCATGCGACGTTGACCGATGGAGTCCTCGAGGTTCACGGTGGCGTAGGCGATGGTGCCATCGACGTTGACCTGTCGTGCACCCTGGGCGTCGTAGGGGCTCACCACGGTCACGCCCTCGATGTCCGACACCCGGGCGAAGAGCTCGGCCATCGCCCCGGACACGTCAGGATGAGCGACACCCTTCTCCGAGGCGAAGACGATCGAGCCCTGCTGTCCACCGGCACCCTGGGCCGGGAACCACTCGTCGAGAACCTCGAAACCGGTCGCGCTCTCTGAAGCCGGAATCTCGAATTCACTCGAGTACGAGTTGCCCACGATGCCGTTGCCGAGCGCGCCGATGCCGACGAGGACGACGAACCATGCGAGGAGGGTGGAACGGCGGTGCAGGAAGCACCAACGTCCGATGCGGGCGATCATGTTCTCTCCGGGAGCTCGGGGGATGCTCCCGTCACGCTACGGCGGGCTGCTCCCCGCCCTCGGGCGCGCACCGCGAGCCCGAGCGTGACTGGCGCCACACGGCGACCGACCGGGGCTCTCGCCCGAGTCCGATGGAACGTGTCGGGCGTGCCGCGACCTCGCGCGGCCCGCCGTCACTTGAAGGACTTGCCGCAGCCGCAGGAGCTCTGGGCGTTCGGGTTCGAGATGGCGAAGCCCTGCTCGTTGAGCGTGTCCTTGTAGTCGAGGCTGGCGCCGGCGAGCATCGGCGCCGACTCGGGGTCGACCACGACGCGCACCGCACCGAAGGTGTCGGTGACATCGGCCTCGGAGACCTCGGAGTCGAAGTACATGTCATAGGAGAAGCCGGAGCAACCGCCGCGCTTCACGGCGACCCTGAGGGCGAGATCGCTCGCACCTTCGTTGGCCATGAGCTGCTCCATCTTCTTGGCTGCGCTGTCGGTCAGAGTGATCATGGTGGTGTCCTCCCGTGGTCGGATGTGCCGTTGTTCTACCAGCATCGGACGCCGATTTCCACGGGTCGTCGGGCGCGCCCCGACGGGTCCGCCGTTACCCTTGCCCGCGTGACCGACCCCGCTGCCGCCCCCGTCGTGGGGGAGATCGTCGAGCGGCTGCGCGCCGTGATCGACCCCGAACTCGGCGACAACATCGTCGACCTCGGCATGGTCGGCGAGGTGCGGCTGGAGGGCCGCAAGGTGGTCGTTCCCGTCAAACTCACCATCCGGGGATGCCCCCTGCGTGCCCAGATCCAGCGCGACATCAACGCCTCGGTCACCGGTCACCCCGACGTCGACTCCGTGCGCATCGAGTGGGGGGAGATGACGCCCGAGGAGCGCAGTGCCGTGATGACGCGTGCGCGTTGGAAGGCCGCCGAGAACGCCGCCGACACCGCCGTGCCCCTGCGGACCCGGGTCATCGCCGTCGCCAGCGGAAAGGGCGGCGTCGGCAAGTCGAGTGTCACCGTCAATCTCGCCACCGCACTCGCGCGCATGGGGAGGACGGTCGGTGTGCTCGACGCCGACATCTGGGGATTCTCCGTACCGCGCATGCTCGGCATGCCGGACCGCCTGCAGGCCGAAAAGGTCGAGGGGCGCGAGAAGCCGATGATCGTGCCGAACGTGCGCCGTGTCGGCGACGGCATCCTCGAGGTCGTGTCCACGGGCATGCTCGTCGAGGACGAGGGCACCGCGCTCATGTGGAGGGGTCTCATGCTCACGAAGGCCGTGGAGCAGTTCCTCCACGACGTGCGCTGGGGAGACCTCGACTACCTCATCATCGACATGCCACCCGGGACGGGCGACGTGCAGATGGGACTCGCGCGCATGCTGCCGCGCACCGACCTCGTCATCGTCACCACCCCGGCCGTGTCCGCCCAGAAGGTGGCGATTCGCGCGGCCGACATGGCGCGACGCAGTTTCCTGCGCGTGGCCGGCGTCATCGAGAACATGAGCGAGTTCACCTGCGAGCACGGCACGTCGCACGCTCTCTTCGGGTCGGGAGGCGGAGCGGCGCTCGCGGCGGAGATCGGCGCGCCGCTCCTCGGCGCCATCCCCATCGAACCGGCGGTGGCCGCCGGCTGCGACGCCGGAGAACCCGTGGTGCTCGATCCCTCGACCCGTTCCTCGGCGGTCTTCTCCGCCATCGCCGAACGCATCGACGAGGAGACGCGCGCGCGGACCGACATGACGGGATGCTCGGCGCGCGACCCCGATGTCGTGCAGGTGTCCGTGCGAGCGGGCTCCCCGCGCTGACGCGAAGACTCAGTCGAGTGCGTCGTAGTCCGGGTCGTCGGGCATGGCCACGCCCGTCACCCGGCCGTCACCGTCGATGCGCAGTTTGGGCAGGATCGGACGGGGCGTGCCCACACGGGCGGCGGCGGCGAGTGCGTCGTCCGCGGTGTCGTGGGGCAGGAGGAACTCGATGTTGGCCGCCGTCGGCGGCATGAGCACCAGGTCACCGGCACGCCAGCGAGAGATGGCATCGGTGGGCCGGATCCACATCGAATCGATCGTCTCGGTGTTGTCGTGCAGGGGGCGCTGGGCGTGCGGGGCGCGGGCCACGAAGAACCGCGTGTCGAATCGCCGCCTCTCCCCCACCGGCGTGATCCAGTGCGACACGTAGTGGATGGCATCGGTCGCGAGCCGCAGTCCCTCGCGCGCGCACAGATCGAGGAGCGCCGCCGAGCCGTCGTGGATGGCGTGGCGTTCGCGACCGAAACGGGCCTCGGTCTCGTCGTCATCGAATCGCAGCACCTCACCCGTGACGTGGTGCCGCGCGAGCAGCACACCCGCCTCCTCGAAGCACTCACGGATGCACGCCACCCAGTAGGCGAGGCCTCCGGCCGGGACGCCGAGCAGCGAACTGGCGGTCGGGTCGTCGAGGCCGTCGCACAGGTCCGAGATGGCCGCGACGCCGTCCACGTCGTCCACCTTGCCGCCGGGGAAGACGAACATGCCGCTGGCGAAGGCGGCGGTGAGCGTGCGGCGCAGCATGAAGACCTCGATGCCCCCGACGTCGGCGTCGCGCACGAGCAGCACGGTGGCCGCCGGCTTCACGGGCACCGCGTGAGGATCGAACTCACCGGGTTCGGCCATCGTCATCATCCTCCTCGGTCGACGATGCCACGTCGATGATCGCGGTGGCCGAACCGGACGCACGATCGGCCCGGATGACGGTCACCCGCCGCGAGCCGCGTCCGCGCCGCACCACGAGGGCCGCGGCAGCCGCGCGCACCGGCGGCAACAGCAGCACGATGCCCAGGATGTCCGACACGAAGCCGGGCACGAGGAGCAGCACACCGGACGCCACGAGGAAGGCGCCGTGCACGATCTCGCGGGTGGGCATCTCCCCCCGGGCCGTCGCCCCGAGGAAGGCGCGCATGACGCGCAGACCCTCGGCGCGCACGATCGCCGTGCCGATGATCGAGACGGCGACGAGGGCCGCCACCGTTCCGATGACGCCGAGGCGTCCGCCCACCTCGATGACGAGCCACACCTCCGCCACCGGCAGGAGGACGAGGACCGCGACGACGAGGAGGAGCACCATGGTCAACGGCGGGGAGGGCGCGCCTCGCGGTAGTCGCGCGCGGCACCCTCGATGGGCTCCACCTCGAGGGTGATGCCGTCGATCGCCGTGACGCGCAATGCCGCCCCGTCGGCCAACGGTGTTGCCCTGTTCGTGCGCGCCCGCCAACGCGCCCCATGGACGACGACCGTGCCCTCCGGGTCGATCGCCCCGGTCGCGACTCCCTCCGCGCCGACCAGATTCTCCCGGCCGACCGTGGGGGTGGCGAAGCGGGTCCGCACCATCGAGGGCATGCCCACCACGTAGGTGAGCGCGACACCGCCGATGCCCACCGACAGGGTGATCCACGAGGGACGAAGGGTCATTCCGTCGACGGGACGGAACAACGTGAACGAGGCGACGATGAACATCGCCATTCCCGCGCCGGTCCAGAAGCGGGGCACCCCCACCTGCACGTCGACCGCGAATGCGACGAACGCGACCAGCAGCAGGACGACGGCCCAACCGTTCATCGGCAACGCACCGAACCCGGTCGCACCGAGCACCAGACTCACCGCTCCCACGAGACCCGCCACCCCGATTCCCGCGGTGAAGAACTCGAACAGGATGAGGGCGAGACCGATGACGACGAGGAGGTACGCCGACGGGGGACTGGCCACGGTGTGCACGAGGCGCGGGACCGCGTCCAATTTGAAGAAGCGCGCCGTCGTGGCCTCCCGGGTCACCTGGGTCCCGGTGCCTCCGGTCTCCACGACGGTGTCGAGCATGCGACCGTCGATCTCGAGCCCGTCGAGGGCGAAGAGCATGTTGCGCACCACGGGCACGCCGGTGTCGTCGGTGTCGAGCCTCAGGATCCCGAGCTCGCGCGCCTCGAGGAAGCCCACGGTTCCTCGACGGATCTCGTCGTCGGCGGCACCGAAGGAGAGACGCTCACCGTCGACCTCGAGCATCGTTCCCGTGCGTCCCATGCGGGCACCGGGTGCCATGGCCGTGACGTCGGCGACCGCGAGCATCTGGGCCGCCATCCCGAGAGCACGCGAACCGCTCGGACCCACCCAGATCGCGACGGGCACGGTTGCGCCGGCGATGGCCGTCAGCACCTCCTCCATCCGCTCGCGTCCGACCACGGCCCCGCGCGAGTTGACCTGCAGCACCAGTGCCTGTGCACCGTTGCCCGACGAACGTTCGATCGCGTCCTCGATGGCTCGGGCATTCACCTCGTCGATGAGTCCGCTCACCTCCACCACGTCGACGGGGGCGAGGTCGGCCGCGTCCTCGGCCGAGGCGGACGACGGCACGAGCGCGAGCGCCTGACCGGCCAGCACGAGCGCGAGTCCGCCCACGATCCGTGTCCTTGCGCCTACCCTCACTGGTGACTCCTTGCTCCCGCCCCGCGGGGGACGATCGATGACCATGACCGACGACCAGTTTCTCACCGCATCGCGAATCCTCATTGTTGCGGGAAAGGGTGGAACGGGGAAATCCACCGTCGCCCGCGCCCTGGCCGTGTGCGCGGCACGCCGCGGGCTGCGCACGCTCCTCGTGGCCCTCGACGGTGTCACGCCGCTCGTTCCCCCCACCCCGGGACTCGACATCCTGCAATTGACCCCGGGGCGGGCGTTGGCCGAGCACCTGGAGGGACGCGGGTTGGGTCTCGTGTCGCGGCGCCTGGCGAACTCCGGGCTCGTCGAACTCGTGGCGTCGACGGCACCGGGCATCGACGACCTGCTCGTGCTGGGTCGCATCAAGTCCCTCGCGCGCGGAGGCGGGCACGA
>JBDLRG010000005.1:0-4402 GCA_039800125.1 Actinomycetota bacterium | reverse complement strand
CAGAGGATCGTCAAGTCGCTCCTCGGCTACGGCGCCCGCATGCCCAAGGAGCTCATGCTCTTCGCCAAGAACATGGTCTTCCTCGACGGGGCCATCGCCCGACTCGCCCCCGACCTCGACCTCATCGAGGAGGTGTCGCAGTTGTCGCTGCAGTTCACGATGCGCCACGGGGAGCGTCTGGCGCGTGACCTCGGTGTCGCGGCCGAGTCGCTCGAGATCAACATGGATTCGTTCAAGGCCGGTCTCGGGGTGGACCTGTCCGCCGAGTCCCTCACGTACCGAGAACTCAAGGAGCGCCGCGACCTCATCCAGAGGCGGATGCGAGACCACCTCGGGAAATAGGGTCGGGACATGCGTCTCCTCGTCGCGCGCTGCTCCGTCCTCTACACGGGCCGGCTCGAGACCCGCCTCGCCGACGCGGTGCGCCTCATCATGGTGAAGGACGACGGGTGCATCGCCGTCCACGCCGACGGCGGCGCCTACAAGCCCCTCAACTGGATGAACGCCCCGAACGTGCTCGAGGAGCGCGACGACGAGTGGGTGGTGCGCAACCCGAAGGGCGAGACGATGGTCCTCACCCTGCACGAGGTGCTCCACGACTCGACCCACCATCTCGGGGACGATCCCGGTCTCGACAAGGACGGCGTGGAGAAGCAGCTCCAGGAACTCCTGGCCGCGGATCCCGGTGCCATGGAGACGGGCCTCGTGCTGCTGCGCCGCGAGCACTACACCGCCCTCGGCCCCGTCGATCTCCTGTGCCGCGACGCCGCCGGACGCACGGTCGTCATCGAGGTGAAGCGACGTGGCGACATCGACGGCGTCGAGCAGTTGACCCGCTACATGGCCGACCTCGCCGGCGACCCGACCCTCGGCGAGCTGCGCGGCATGTTCGTCGCGCAGTCCATCAAGCCCCAGGCGCGCACGCTGGCCGAGTCGCGGGGCTTCACCTGCGTGGAGGTGGACTACGACGCGCTTCGCGGCGTGGCACGGGAAGAATGGACGCTCTTCTGAGCACCGGGGGACACGACATGGAACGCAACGAGACACCCGACTGGGCCCGGCCCGTCGTCTACTTCTCGATCGCCGCACGCGATCCCGACGCACAACGCCGGTTCTATTCGACCATGTTCGGATGGCGGATCGGCGAGGGCTCCTTCATGCAGATTCCCGCCGGCATCGGTTCGCCCGAGAACGGCATCGGCGGGCACATCTCGGCCGGCGAACCCGGATTCTCGCTGTACATACAGGTGCGCGACATGGACGAGTCGCTCGCCCTCGCCGTCGGTCTCGGCGCGACGAAGGTCCATGACCCCTTCCAGATCCCGGGTGGCGCGCTCATCGCGGGCATCCGCGATCCCGAGGGAAATTCGCTCGTGCTGGTGCAGCAGTAGGTCACAGACCGCGCCACGTGCGGCGCGACACCTCCGTGGTCGCGTCCTCCCACGACGCGCGCACGTCCGGGTCACCCTGCATGACGCGGTCCGCGTCGTCGGCCCACAGCAGCACCTCGATCCATTCCCCGTCGTCGCCGCGCGCGACCGTGCGACGCAGCATCCCGGGGGTCTGGTACGCGACCGCCTCCTGGTAACGGTCGTTGAGGGCGAGGACGTCGACCTCGGCCGCCCCCGGGGCGAGGGAGAAGACGACCGTCTCGATGATCACGACGACCGCGTCAGGAGAAGCGCACGAGACCCTGGTCGAGCACCTTGCGGTCGCCCACCCAGGTCTCGAAGAGAGCCTCGTCCGCGCCCGTCTCCCACATGCGCACGGTGAGCGCATCACCGGGGAACACCGGCGAGGCGAAGCGACCATCGATGTGCCGGAAGCGGTCGGCGTCACCGGCGCACAGAGTGGCGAGCAGGGCGCGACCGGTGAACCCGTAGGTGCACAGACCGTGGAGGATCGGCCGGGGGAACAGGCCCGCTTTCACTGCCGGATGATTCGGATCGGAGTGCAGGGGATTGCGGTCACCGTTCAGCCGGTACAGCAGGGCCTGGTCGGGCCTCGTCTGGAGCGTCACTTCGTGGTCGGGAGCACGCTCGGGCGGCTCGTTCACGGCCCCGCTCGGGCCGCGCTCACCGCCGAAACCTCCCGCGTCACGGATGAACACCGAGGAACGCGTCGAATACAGGAGGTCGCCGGCCGGACCACGCGCCTCGGATTCGGTGACGATGACCGCCGCCTTCACCTTGTCGTACATCGCGACGAGGCGACCCTGCACGGTCGCCGTGCCCTCGACGGGCAACGGCGCGTGGAGCGTGACGGCCTGGGAGGCGTGGACGAGCTTGGTGAAGTCGAACTCACCGGCACCGCGCATCGGGTTCGACGCGCCGCCGCCCTGGCCCGAGCCGAGGACGACCGGCATCGTGGGCAGGGCCTTCTGGATCACGCCCGTCGAGTTCTCGGTGACGTACTCGAGCATGTCCGAGCCCGTGTCGAGACTCACCGCATAGAGCAGCGAGTCCTTCGACGTCCACGAGATCGTGTAGGGCTCGCCGACGGTGCCGACGGCCTGCGGATTCAGTGCCATGTCTCTCCCCTGTGTGTCATGGTCGGTGTCACGGTGCGGCGCGGATGCTCCGCGCCGGTCACTTGGCCAGCGTGCTCTGGGGCCAGCTGCCGTCCTTGCCGTCCATTCCGGCGTTCGGGCGGGCCTTGGCCAGCAGGTCGGCGACGACCGATCCCATCTTCGTGGCGTCGTCGATGGGCGAGGTGCTCGGACCGCGGTGCCACCCCTCGGCGATCGCCAGGGTCTGGCCGCTGGCCTCGAAGACGCGACCCGTGACGTGGGCGGCCTCGTGCGAGGCGAGCCACGTGACGATGGGGGCGATCCAGCGCGGCGAACGCATCTCGCGCTCTTCGTCGGTCTCGGGGGCGTTCCCGAGTCCCTCGGTCATTCGCGTGAGGGCCACCGGGGCGACGGCGTTGACCGTCGCACCGAACCGGGCCAGTTCGAGCGCGGCGATGATCGTGAACGAGGCGATGCCCGCCTTTGCCGCGCCGTAGTTCGTCTGTCCGACGTTGCCGTAGATTCCCGACACCGAGGTGGTGTTGATCACGCGACCGTAGACCTCCTTGCCCTCCTTCGAACGCTCGCGCCAGTATGCGGCCGCCCAGCGGGTGGGGCCGAAGGTTCCCTTGAGGTGCACCTTGATGACGGCGTCCCACTCCTCCTCGGTCATGTTGGTGAGCATGCGGTCGCGAAGGATGCCGGCGTTGTTGACGATGATGTTCACGTCGCCGAAGGTCTCGACGGCGGTGTTGATGAGGCGCTGGGCGCCCTCCCAGGAGGAGATGTCGTCGCCGTTGGCGACCGCCTCGCCGCCCATGCCCTTGATCTCGTCGACCACCTGCTGGGCGGGGCTGACGTCCCCACCGCTGCCGTCCACGTTCCCGCCGAGGTCGTTGACCACGACCTTGGCCCCCTGCGACGCCAGGCTCAGCGCGTGCTCGCGTCCGATGCCCCGTCCCGCTCCCGTCACGACCGCGACGCGGCCCTCACACAACTTCGCCATCGTCGGCTCCCTTCGGATCGTGCGCGCCGACGGCGCGCCACGCCCGCATCCTACGAACCTGCGACCTCACCCCTGAAACCGTGGCAACGGGACCCTGATCATCGGAAGGGGTCCCGTTGGAGCGGCGTGCCGGGGGACGGGGATTCCGCTCGCGCGACGGCACGTTCGTCGACCGGCCCCGGGCCACCACGGGTTCGGGCCGCGCGGGCGACAGGGATACGGTGAACCCCATGAAGACCCGCCTCACCGAGATGCTCGACATCGAACTGCCTGTCATGCTCGCGGGAATGGGCGGCGTGTCCTACAGCGACCTCGTCATCGCCGTCTCGGACGCCGGCGGCATCGGCACCTTCGGGGCCGCCCCGATGAGCACGGAGCACCTCGTGGAGGAGATGGCCCGGGTGAGGGCGGCCACCGACAAGCCGTTCGGCGTCGACCTCCTCACCGCGTCACCGGACTCCGTCATGCGCAACGTGCGGGCCATCATCGAGGGTGGGGCGAGCATCTACGTCGCCGGACTCGGCGTGCCCCGCGAGGTGATCGACGAACTGCACCGCCACAACATCCTCGTCGGTTCGGTCTGCGGCAAGGTGCGCCACGCCGTGGCCGCGGTGGCGAGCGGGTGCGACTTCGTCATCGCCCAGGGCACCGAGGGCGGCGGACACACCGGGACCGTGGCCACCATGACGCTCGTGCCCCAGGTCGTCGACGCGGTCGAGGGCAAGGTGCCGGTCGTCGCGGCCGGGGGTCTCTTCGACGGGCGCGGTCTCGTGGCCTCGCTCGCCCTCGGCGCCGAGGGCGTGTGGATGGGCACCCGCTTCATCGCCACGCCGGAGGCCCACACCGGGCGCGGCTACAAGGAGAAGATGCTCGAGACCCCCGAGGAC
>JBDLRG010000004.1:0-6330 GCA_039800125.1 Actinomycetota bacterium | reverse complement strand
TGCGACCCCGGCGGGCCAATCCGACGTACGGAGCAACGAAGGCGGGCATCGACGGATTCGCCCTCGCGCTCGACCATGCTCTTGAGGGTTCCGGGGTGCGCATTCTCGTCGTGCGTCCCGGGTTCGTAGCCTCCAAAATGACCGCCGGGATGCCATCCGCGCCGTTCTCCACGACACCCGACAGGGTCGCCGCATCGGTGGAGAAGGCCCTGTCCTCTTCGTCGCCGGTGGTGTGGACCCCGGGGATCCTGCGCCTCGTATTCGCGGTGCTGCGTGCGCTTCCGACCCGTGTCTGGCGCCGCCTTCCCTTCTGATCAGGGCACCGCGCCGAACACGGTGTAGATGGCCGAGACGGTAATGAGGCCGCCGCCGAGGAGCAGGACGGCGAGAGGCCACCACTTCTCTTCCTCGTCACGCATCAGCCGTGCGACCGGTATGACGAGGGGGAACGCCGTGAAGAGGAATCGGGGACGCGCGGTGACCGTCGCGGGCATGAGCATCAGGAACAGGATGGCGGCCGAGTACACGAGATAGGGCAGGGGCAGCTTGTGCCGGCGCCATGCCCACAGGGCGACCGCCATCGCTCCCAACGTGGATACGGTGAGGATCGACGAGGGACGGCTCAAGGGTCCTGTGATGAAGCGCCAGACGGACTGGGCGGCGGTTGCTCCGAAGCTCGCTCCTTCGTCCCATGCCTCCCTCTGAACCCGGAACCAAGGCCACGGCTCGTCGGCATGGAGTCGCAGAAAGACCATGAATCCCACGAAGCCCCAGGGCGAGAGAGCCGGCGCCCACAGGGCCCGCCAGTCCCGGTCGGCGAGCACGGCCATGAGAGCTGCGACGGCACAGGCGGCGACGAGTGCCAGAGCATTGGGGCGCGCCGCCGTCGCCACGGCCGCGAGAAGGCCCGCCAGAACCCACTGACGACGGTGGAGAGCGAGCAGGCATGAGGCCGCCAGAACGAGCATCACGGCCTCGCTGTACGCGAACGAGAGGACGAAACTGCCGGGAAAGAGTGAGGTGATGATCATCGCCTTCTCCGCGGTGCGTTCCTCGAAGAAGGTCCTGGCCGTGATCCCCACCAGAAGCACGAAGATCGCGCCGAGAACCAGGTTGAGGAGAAGACCGACCCACACGGGTCCACCGGGGAGGAGCAGATCGATGAACCTGACGAGGCGGGGGTACAACGGGAAGAAGGCTGCTCGGGCCTCGGGATCCTCGTAGGTCACCGCTTCGATGATCCGTCGGGGATACCCGGACCGGGCTACCTCCATGTACCAGTGACCGTCCCAGAGGGCGAGACGATCGAGCAGGGCGGCGAGTCCCCCGACGGGCTCACGGCCGGCGCGCCGATCCGTGACGGCCTCGGCGGATATCGCGATGCCCGCACCCATCACCACGAACAACCGAGAGACCAGATACGCCACGCCTCCCCTGATCAGGGCACGACGCCACAACGGGTCCGTGCGGGGGTCGAAGTCTGCGTAACGAATCATGGAGCACCGCGAGGCGTGGCAAGACTAGACCCGTGCACCCCGTGGACGGAGCAAGGCCACCGACTGATTGACATTTCGTAAAGAGGGACGTTCACCGGGACCACGAGGGAGGGGGAGTATGTTGGCGCCGTGAACGAACGGGAAATACTCACCTGGGACACCTTCGGATCAGCCACCCGAGAGTTGGCAGAGAAGGTCGCCGACTCCGGGTACGACCCGGACATCATCCTCGCCATCGCCCGCGGTGGCCTCCTGGCTGCAGGGGCGCTCGGTTACGCACTCGCGGTGAAGAACCTCTACACGATGAACGTCGAGTTCTACACGGGAGTCGACGAACGGCTGCCCGTTCCGATGATTCTTCCTCCCGTGCCCGACCTGGTGGAACTCCGGTTCGCCCGGGTGCTCATCGTTGATGACGTCGCCGACACCGGACACACGCTCCAGATCGTGCAGGATTTCTTCCGCGGTCGAGTCAAGGAGACGCGTACGGCCGTGTTGTACGAGAAGTCTCACTCGGTCGTCCGATGCGACTACGTGTGGAAGCACACCGATCAGTGGATCAACTTCCCGTGGAGTGACCAGGAGCCGGTGGTGTCACGGGCGGGAGCCGCGCGCGACGCGTGATCCCCGGAGCGACTCCAGGATGCTGAGCGCCGCGTTCTTGCCGCTCGCGCCCCAGACACCGGCTCCGGGAAACGTCGCGGCGCCGGTGAGCCACAGTCCCTGCACGGGCGTCTCGTAGCGGGTCAGGGCGCGGTCGCGCCCGAGGAAGGCGGCCAGCGGTCCGCCGGCGAAACTCGTGGCGTGGCCACGGGGAAGATGGAAGTCCTTCTCGTAGTCGGTCGGGGTCAACACCCGCCAATCGACGATGCTCTCGAGCAAACCCGGCTCGGTCCACCTCGCGAGTTGCTCCAACCACCGTTCTGGTTCCGCTCGGGTCCAGCCGCCCGTGGGCGCGTAAGGGGTGTAGAGCGCCTCGAGGCTCAGCACGTGTCGTCCCTCCGGTGCGAGCCCGGGGTCGGCCACCGTCGGCACGTTGGCCAGCAGTGCCATGCGCGGCATGAAGCCACCCCGCGAGAGCATCGAAGCGCCGACGTCGAGCTCTGCCGTCGATGGGGCGATCACACAGGTCGACGCCACCGGAACGCCCGCCAAGGGCGATGCAGCGGGCAGTGCGGTGAAGACGGGAGCCGAATCGAGCACCGCGTCGATCTTCGACTCGTAGCCCTCGGCCGGGGCTGATGCACGCCATCGCTCCACCAGATGATCAGCCCGACTCGGGGGATCCCGCAGCCACTCGACGAAGGTTCGGCGCGGATCGCAGGCCGACAGAACTGCTCGGGCGGTCACCACGGCACCGTCGGACGTGCGTACCGAGGAGATGCGTCGACCCTCGCACTGCAGGGAGACCACCGCCGTCGAGGTTCGGAGCAGGCCACCCGCTGAAAGGAAGGCTGCCAGCAGCGCGTCGGTGAGGGCACCACTGCCTCCCACGGGACGTCCGACCTTCTGGACGTGGCGCAGGGCGAGCCCCAGGGCACCGAGTCCGGTCCCCGGTGTCTCGGGCGACACTCCCCACACGACCGGTCCCTCGACCATGGCGGCCGCAGGGACAGCGTCGTCGTCGAAGAAGGTCCTCATGACATCGGCGGCGGACATCCTGCTCATGCGCAGCATCGATGCCAGGGTGGCGGGGCCGGCGGCGAGGGCGCGGCCTGCCAACCTACGTCTTCGGGGTCGGCCGGACGCAGCCGACACCACGAGCCGTGCGAGTGGGATCATGGCCGCGGCATAGCGACGGTAGTTGCGCACCTGGGTGGGGTGGGCCCTCGAAAGGGCATCCAACGTGGCTTCGAGATCGTGGTGCATCTCCCACATCCGTCCGCTCGTCCAGTCGCCGTTTATCTGGGGTGGATCGATGTCGATGTAGCGGAGCCCGTGCGTCGCCAGGTCCAACTCCTCCGAGATTCCGGTCGTGCGGAACGCGAGATGGTCGCAGTTGCAGATGTTGACTCTGGCTCCCGCGAAGGATTCGGTCGAAGCCGTCCCACCGACCGACGAGCGGGCCTCGACGAGGAGGACGGAGAGGCCGGCACGGGCAAGGTACGCGGCCGCCACCAGTCCGTTGTGCCCGGCGCCGACGACCACCACGTCGAAGTCGCTGTCCTTCCGTGCCGTCATGGGACCATTATCCCACCATCGCTAGGGTGACGGGCATGAGTCACCCCACGAGAAGATTCGACGAACTGAGGGCGCCCGAGGTGGACGCGCACCTCTCGGCCTCCTCGGTCGTGGTTCTGCCTCTCGGCGCGATCGAGCAGCACGGTCCGCATCTGCCCCTCAACACCGACCTGGTCGTGGCCACGGCGGCGGCCGAGGCCCTGGTCGAGCGAGCCGGCTCCGAGTTCGACGCATGGCTGCTTCCCCCGCTCGCCTACACCAAGTCCAACGAGCACGCATGGGCGGCGGGCACGGTCTGGCTCTCGGCCACCACGATGCTGGCGGTGCTGGACGACATCGGGCGCTGCATCGCCGCCACACCGGCGCGCAAGGTCCTCTTCCTCAATGGCCACGGCGGCAACAGTGCCCTCGTCTCGATGGCCAACAGGGAACTGCGTTTGCGCCACGGACTCCAGACATTCCTCGCGCATCCACACGTTCCCGCAGACCAGGGTGGCAGTTCGCATTCCACCGAACTGGGGATGGGCGTTCACGGCGGGATGGACGAGACATCCGTCATGCTCCACCTCAGACCCGATCTGGTCGACATGTCCCGCGCGGTGCGCCGTGTCCCTGAGGGCTTGCAGGAAAACCGCCACGTCAGGTTCGGGGGATCCGTGCCCTTCGGCTGGCTGTCCCACGACTTCTTCCCGGAGGGCATCATCGGCGACCCCACCGGTGCCACGGCCGAAGTGGGTGCCACGATGTTCGCCGGTGCCATCGAGGCACTCAGTGGGGCCCTTGCCGAGATTTCTCGGTTCGACTTCGGGCGCTGAACGCGAGAAGGGGAGGGGCCCCGCAGGACCCCTCCCCTTCATCACGGGTTCAATCAGCCGACGGTGATGCTCGGATCGATGTACTCGTTGGTGACGAGGTCACCGGCGGTCAGACCCTCCTTGGGCTTCGAGCCGATCGCGGAGTACACCTTCACGCCCTTCTCGATGAAGGCGGTGACCCGGTCGAGGTCGAAGGAGCCGAGGGTGCCGTCGGGGCTGTTGGCCACCAACTTGTCCTCCAGCATCTTCACCACGGCGGCCGCGGCCTGATCGGCCGTGTAGGCCCAACCGTTGTTGATGGTCTCGACGGCATCAACGATGAGGGCATTCGTCCCCTCTGGCGAGGCCACATAGTTGCGCTGGGCACGCTGGACGATCGGAACGAGCAGTTTGAGGCATGCATCGTTGGCCTCGATGGTCTCGGGCTTACCGGCGAGGGACTGCGCATAGGCGGTCCATCCGGCATCGTGGATGTACTGGTACTCCACGTCCTTCAGCCACTGCTCGAGGACGTTCTTGTAATAGAACGGCTCGGAGGTGCCGAAGCCCTGCTGCGCTGCCTTGCCGCCATCGGCGATGAAGGACGCGGGCTGGCCGTCATAGGTTCCATCAACCTGGGCCTTGTCGAGGATTCCCTCCTGCGTGAGGTAGTCCATGTATGCGGCACCATCGAAGTACCGCACCTTCGCACCGGTCGCCTTGAGGTCGGCGATCGTCTTCACCTCGGGATAGGTCGCGGGGTCCCACATGATGATCTGGGGATTGATGTTGAACGGTGCCACGACGGCGACGGTGGGGAACTCACCGGACAGATCGACCGCCTCGTCCGTGCTCACGAAGCCCAGCATGATGTCGGGATCCTGGTACAGGAGCGATGTCACGCGCTGGAAGCCGATGGCCGGTCCACCCGAACGAACCTCGACACGCACTCCGGTGGAGCTGTCTCCGTCCACGAGGGTGCCCGAGACCCGGGCTTGGGCGGCGTCGACCGTGTAATCGTCACCGATGAGTTCGTAGAGGAAGCCGTGCTCTGCTTCGGGGTTCCAATCCGTCTGGAAGACCACCGTGTCCGGGCAGACTCCCTTCAACACTCCCTCGGCGGGAGCGGTCGTGTCGGAGGATCCATCGCCGCCGCCGCACGCCGCGAGAGCGAGTGCGCCGGTCGTGAGGAGTCCTGTGAGGGCTCTCTTCTTCATTGTTGTCTCTCCTGTGGGTTGGCGGGGCCTAGTGGCCCCTGTTCGTGACGTGCCACTTCCCGATGACTCTGCGAGAGAGCCAACCGAAGAAGAGGAACACCACGAGACCGAGTGCGCTCGCCAAGACGATGGCGGCGATGAGTTCCGCTCCCCAGAGCTTCGACCGATAGAGGTCGATCTGGGCACCGACCCCGACGGTGCCGCCCTGGCGGAAGTAGATGTCGCCGACGACGGCACCGATGACCGCGAGGCCAGCGGAGATGCGGAGTCCGACGAAAATGTTCGGGAGCGCGGCGGGCAACTGGAGCTTGCGCATGCGCGTCCAACGGGACGCCCCCTGAAGTGTGAAGAGTTCGTGCTGACTGCGATCCGCGGAGAGCAGACCGAACAGGGTGTTGCTGACGACGGGGAATATGGCGATCAACACGACGACGAGGAGTCGTTGTGTACGGGCGCCGTCGACGAGGGCGCGGATGAGGGGAGTGAGGGCGAGAATGGGGGCGCTTTGGATTGCGACGAGGTAGGGCCAGGTGGCCTTCTCGAGCCACGACCGCATGCTCATGAGGACCGCCAGCCCCATTCCGACGACGATGGTGATGACGAGCCCGATCAGAGCGATCTGGGCGGAGTTCCAGACGGACG
>JBDLRG010000003.1:0-4991 GCA_039800125.1 Actinomycetota bacterium | reverse complement strand
GTCCGACACGTCGGAGAAGCCCGCCTCGCGCAGCACGCTGGCCGCGAGCGAACTGCGGTAACCCCCGGCGCAGTAGACGACCGTGGGTCGCGACGCATCGAGCTCGACGAGGCGCCTGCGGAGCTGGGCCACCGGAATGTGCACGGCCCCATCCAGATGGTCGACGCGCCACTCACCTTCGCCGCGCACGTCCACGACCTGCAGGCCGTCCACCGCGGCGCGACGCGCGGCGAACTCGGGCGCGGTGAGGCGCGACGAGCGCTCGACCTCGGCGGGCACGTCGACGAGGTCGTCGACCGGGAACCAGCCGGTCACCCGGTCGTAGCCGATGCGGGCGAGGCGCACCTTGGCCTCGAGGACGAAGTCGGGGTCGGTGACGAGCACGATGTCCTCGTCGGGGCCGATCACCGAGCCGGCGTATTCGGCGTATCGCCCCGCGAGGCCGACGTTGACCGAGCCGCGCAGGTGTCCGGTGGCATACGCCTGGGCGTCACGGGTGTCGACGATGCGCACACCGGCATCGCGGACGTCGAGCAGGCGGGTGATGGAGTACCTCTCGGGCATCGCGTGCTCGTCGAGGGTGCCACGCTCCCTCTGGTTGAGGACCGCGTCGAAGACGAAGTAGCCGGGCGCCTCGGGTTGGCCCTCGGTCACCGCGGTCACGAACGTATCGGCGTCGGTGAACTGCAGGGCGTAGTTGGTGCGACGCTGTTCGCCGATGGTGGAGCTGGTCTCGGTGGAGAGGTTCTTGCCGCACGCGCTGCCCGCGCCATGGGCGGGGAAGACGCGTGTGGCGTCGGGCAGCACGAGGATCCTGTCGCGCAGCGAGGCGAAGAGCATGTGGCCGAGTTCGTCCGCTGTCTTGCCCACGCTCACGAGCAGGTCGGGGCGGCCGACGTCCCCGATGAAGAGGGTGTCGCCGGTGAGCACGCCGTAGGGAACCTCCTCGCCTTCGCGCTCCCAGACGACCCAGGAGGTGGACTCGGGGGTGTGGCCGGGTGTGTGTCGGGCCTCGATGACCACCTCGCCGAGCACGAGACGTTCGCCGTCCTCGAAGAGGCGGGCGGGAAACTCGGGGGCGGCCTTCGAGCCGTACCCGATGACGGCGCCGGTGGCCTCGGCCAGTTCGAGGTGGCCCGAGAGGAAGTCGGCGTGGAAGTGGGTCTCGAGCACGTGGGTGATCGTCATGCCGAGTTCCTCGGCGCGGGTCAGGTACCGGGCGATGTCGCGCTGGGGGTCGACCACCACGGCCTTCTTCGACGACTCGTCGCCGATGAAGTAGGACGCATGCGAGAGGCACTCGAGGTAGAACTGCTCGAAGATCACGGTGGATTCCTTTCCCATGGGGACGGGACCATGATACCCTGCGGGGTATATCAATGCGCCCACCGGGCAGGTGGGGGGAGGCACGCGACATGAAGATCGACGACGAGACGATGGAAGCCCTCACGAAGCGCCTCGCGCGCATCGAGGGTCAGGTGCGGGCGGTGCGGGCCATGCTCGAGGACGGGCGCGAATGCCGCGAGATCATCACCCAGGTGTCCGCGGCGAGCACCGCTCTCGATCAGGTGGGCTTCCGCCTCCTCTCCACCGGTCTGCAGCAGTGCCTCTCCGACCCGGCCAAGGCCCGCCGCGACGGTTTCGACCTCGAAGAGGTGGAGAAACTCTTCCTCAAGTTGGCCTGAGTCGCTCTTTCCCCCGGGTATGCGACCTGTCCCGTCCGGCGGACGGACCAGGAGCCGGGACGGCGTCGCTAGGTTTCTCGCCATGGCCGAGCCCGAGTTCACCCATCTCGATGCCGCGGGACGCGCCCGCATGGTGGACGTCGGGGCCAAGGAGGCCACCCGGCGTCGTGCCGTGGCGCGCTGCACGGTGACCATGTCGCCCGCCACCTCGGCGGCCCTCTTGGCGGGCAGCCTCCCGAAGGGCGACGTGCTCGCCGCCGTGCGCATCGCCGGCATCCAAGCGGCCAAGCGGACCGCCGATCTCATCCCCTTGTGCCACCCTCTCGCCCTCAGCGCGGTCAGCGTCGACATCACCGTGGGGGAGGGCCGGGTCGAGATCGAGGCGGTCGTGGAGACCACCGACCGCACCGGAGTGGAGATGGAAGCCCTCACCGCCTGCTCCGTGGCCGCCCTCACCCTCTATGACATGGCCAAGAGCGCCGACCGGGGCATGGTCATCGGGGACCTCGCCCTGTGGGAGAAATCGGGTGGGGCGTCCGGGGATTTTCGCCGCACGGTTCGCTGATGGCGGAAAACCGGGGTGTTTTCGCCCGTTTCCCGGCGTGGGACGCCCATGTGACCCGTGTCCGGCCGGGGTACCGGGGGGTCGCGCCCACCGGGAAACCCCATTAGGCTCTCAGGAGCGTCTTTGGATGCCACTGTCCCTCGCAACCCGCGCGGGAACCGACTCACGTCGAACGTCAGTAACCCCAACACAAGGTGTACAGCAGTAGATGAGCAAGTTGATTCTCTTGGTCGTAGGTGCGGCATGGATGGCCGTTCTTCTCCCCCCGATCGTGCGCTCGCGCTTCGACCCCGGGTCGTCGTCGTCCGTCTCGGATTTCCGTCGCCAGCTCCACACCCTCCAGCGCACCCGCGTGCCCACGGCCCAGGGCCCCATGCGCTCGATGGCCCGGCCTCTGGCGCCGAGCCCCCGCACGGCTCCCATGGCTCGCCCCCGCTACGACGCGGGTGACCCCCTCGAGCGGCGCGCCGGAGCGCCCGCCCCGCGTCGCGCCCCGCGCCCCGCCGAGGTGGATCCCGCCACGGGTGAGTCGCGCCACCGTCGTTCGCACCACGTCCACGAGCGCCACCACGTGGCCGCCGAGGAGGCGTTCATGGATCCGCGCGAGGTCGTGCGTCGTCGTCGCACGAACGTGCTCTACGGACTCGTCGCCACCACTGCGCTGTCCTTCTTCCTCGCCGTGACGACCGGGTCGGGCCCGATGCTCTACCTGTTCATGGCCGCCTTCCTCGGGCTGGCGGCCTACTGCTACGTGCTCGTGCAGTTGCGCAACCAGGAGTACGCGCGCCGCGCGGCCGCCGGTCGCTACACCTGGCGCTGACCCCCGTCCGCACCTGAGCGGATGTGCCGCCGGACACCCCCCGGACCTAGACTGCCCCGAACAACCCGTTCGCGGGGCTGTAGCTCAGTTGGCAGAGCGCTTCGTTCGCAATGAAGAGGTCAGGGGTTCAATTCCCCTCAGCTCCACCACTCCGGTGAACCGTCACCGGAACGACATCCCGCGGGGGCAACGATGGGTATGACCTGGTTGGAAGCACAGGAGGCCGTTCTGGCCCCCGGTTCGGGATCGCTCTTCGAGCTCAAGGACGCCGTGGTGCGGGGCATCCCCATGCAGGTGTTCACGCACGCGCCGGCCAACATGGCGCTCGCCCTGCAGGCGGCCCGCGGTCACGGCGACAAGACCTTCATCGTCTACGAGGGCGAGCGCTATTCGTTCGCCGAGACCATGGACCGTGTCGACGGCCTGTGTCACCTCCTCGTGCACGAGTACGGCATCAAGAAGGGCGACCGGGTGGCCGTCGCCATGCGCAACTTCCCCGAGTGGATCATGTCCTTCGCGGCCATCCTGTCGGTGGGGGGCATCAACGTGTCGTTCAACGCCTGGTGGACAGAGGACGAGATGCAGTTCGCCCTCGAGGACTCGGGCGCCAAGGTGCTCATCGGCGACCAGCAGCGCATCGACACGGCCCATGCGGTGTGCCGCAAAATGGGGGTGCGGATGCTCTGCGTGCGCCCCGAACGCGAGCTCGGCCCCGACGTCGACGACTGGGCCGACAAGGTGAAGACGGGTCTCGGCCCGATCCTGGCCGAAATCGACCCCGACGACGACGCCACCATCCTCTACACCTCCGGCACCACGGGACGCCCCAAGGGAGCGGTGTCGACGCATCGGGCCATCGCCAACGCGCTCATGGCCTTCTCGGCCCGCACGGCGGTGGCCACCGCGCGTCTTGACACTCCGCCGCCGGCCGATCCGCTGCCGCCGTCGTTCATCCTCATCGTGCCGCTCTTCCACGTGACGGGATGCGTCCCGGTCATGCTCAGTTCGTTCGTGGTGGGTCTCAAACTCGTCATCATGTACAAGTGGGACGCCGGCAAGGCCCTGCCGATCATCCAGGACGAGAAGATCACGAACTTCGTGGGCGTGCCCACGCAGAGCTGGGATCTCGTCAATCATCCCGACTTCGACAAGTACGACACCTCGTCGTTGCGCGCCGTCGGCGGCGGCGGGGCGCCCGCCCCGGCCACGCTCGTGGACAAGGTGGCCAAGAGCGTCAAGGGCGGCGGCCCGCAGCTCGGCTACGGCATGACCGAGACGAACGCCTACGGCCCCGGCAACAGCGGCCAGGACTACATCGACCGACCCACCAGCACGGGCCGTGCGACGCTGCCCATGAAGGTGGAGGTGCGCGACGAGGAGGGCAACACCCTGCCCACCGGCGAGCGCGGCGAAATCTGCTTCTTCGGACCCATGCTCATCCGCGGCTACTGGAACCGACCCGACGCCACCGCCGAGGTCATCCAGGACGGGTGGCTGCGCACGGGTGATGCCGGGTACATCGACGAGGAGGGCTTCGTCTACGTGCAGGACCGCATCAAGGACATGATCCTGCGCGGCGGCGAGAACATCTACTGCGCCGAGGTGGAGAGCGCCATCTACGAGCATCCCGCCGTGTACGAAGCGGCCGTGTTCGGCGTGCCCCACGAACGCCTCGGCGAGGAAGTGGCCGTGGCCATCTTCCCCAAGGAGGGCGTGGCGATCACCGCCGACGACCTGTGGAAGTTCCTCGACGGCAAGATCTCGTCGTTCAAGGTGCCGAACCACGTGGTGATCATGAACGAGCCCCTGCCGCGCAACGCGGCCGGCAAGTTCCTCAAGCGCGAACTGCGCGACCTCGTCGGCAAGGGCGCCCTCACGGCACAGAGCCGCTGATCGCCCCCTGACCTAGGGGCGGGAGGCG
>JBDLRG010000002.1:0-7418 GCA_039800125.1 Actinomycetota bacterium | reverse complement strand
TGCCGATGGGGCCGCCGCCCGCCGGTCTCGCCGAACGCGCGGCCCGCGTCCACGACAATCTGTTGAAGGCCCGCGCCGCCCTCGGGTGAGCCGACGATCATGGCCGCCCCCGTACGTCTCGTCTTCCTCGGTGGTCTCGGGGAGATCGGCCGCAACTGCATGGTCGTCGAGCAGGACGGGAGCCTGCTCATCGTCGACTGCGGTCTCATGTTCCCCGACGCCGACATGCACGGCATCGACCTCGTGCTGCCCGACTTCACCTACCTCATCGAGAACAAGGACCGCATCGTCGGGTGCGTGGCCACCCACGGTCACGAGGACCATGTCGGCGGCCTGCAATTCCTCCTGCGGGAGTGTTCGTTCCCCATCTATGGCTCGCCCGTCACGCTCGGGCTCGCGCGCAACCGCATCGAGGAGGCCGGACTTCTCCAGAAGACGTCGTTGCGCGAGGTCGCCGACGGCGAACGGGTGCGCATCGGACCCTTCGACGTCGAGTTCCTGCCGGTGACGCACTCGGTGCCCCAGGCCCATTCGGTCATCCTCCACACGCCCCAGGGCGTCGTCGTGCACTCGGGCGACTTCAAACTGGATCTCTCCCCGGTGGACGGGCGCCGCACCAACCTGGCGAGGCTCGGCGAGATCGCCAGCACGACCGGGGTGCGGCTCCTGCTCGCGGATTCCACGAACGCCGAGGAGCGCGGTCACGCGCCGAGCGAGACGAGCGTGGGGGCGGTGCTGCGCCAGGTGTTCCACGACAACCGGGACCGACGCATCATCACGGCCAGTTTCGCCAGCCACATCCATCGGGTGCAGCAGATCGTGGAGATCGCGGTGGAGAGCGGCCGCAAGGTGGCCTTCATGGGCCGGTCGATGCAGAACAACATGCGGATGGCCCGCGAGATGGGTCTCGTCAAGGTTCCGGCCTCGACCTTCATCGACGTGGACGAGGTGAAGAACCTCGACCCCCAGAAGGTCTGCGTGGTGTCGACGGGCTCCCAGGGCGAACCGATGTCGGCCCTGTCGCTCATGGCCAAGGGCGAGAGCAAATGGTTGAAGGTGGGATCCGATGACACGGTGATCCTCTCCAGCCACGCCATCCCCGGCAACGAGGGCAATGTGAACCGCGTCATCGACGGTCTCGTGCGCGCGGGAGCCCGCGTGGTGCACTCCGGCATCGCCGACGTGCACGCCACCGGCCACGCCCAGGCCGACGAACTGCGCACCTATCACTCGATCGTCGGTCCCGAGTGGTTCGTCCCGGTGCACGGCGAGTACCGCCACATGCTGGCCCACGCCGAGATCGCCGCCTCGATGGGCATGGACCGCGGCCGCATCCTGCAGGCGACCGACGGGGACGTGCTCGAACTCTCCGACAAGGGACTGCGCTTCCACTCGAAGGTGCCCGCCCACTATCTGTTCGTCGACGGCATCGTCGGCGACGTCGGTCATGGCGTGCTGCGCGATCGACGCACGCTGGCCGAGGAGGGCGTCGTGGTCATCGTGGCCACCGTCGACGTCGCGTCCCAGCGCGTCATCAACGGACCCGAGCTCATCACGCGCGGATGGGTGCACGCTCCCGAGGCAGAGGCGCTGCTCGTCGAGGCCGAGGCCGAGGTCGAACGCGTGCTCGTGGCCGCCCTGCGTGGAGGAATGACCGACATCGAGCCGCTCGAGCGGGAGGTGCGCCGCGCGACCGGGCGCTTCGTCCACGACCGCACGAAGCGCCGTCCGATGATCGTTCCCGTCGTCCTCTCCACCTGAGCGGGGCGGGTCCGGGGTATCCCGAAGGGCCAAACAGCCCGTTGGTACTGTCTTTTTCGTGGCTTCCAAGGGTTCATCGTCGTCCGGTTCCCGCGGCCGCGCCTCGGTGAAGACGCCGCCGCGGGGACAGAAACGTCCGAACGCCGGCCCGTCCCGTGCGCGTGGCAAGGACGACGAGGCCGATTCGGCGGCCCGACAGTTGTTGCGGGGCCGCGAGGTCGAGTTCTGGGGCGTGGCCCTCGTCAGTGCCGCCCTGCTCCTGGCCCTCTCGTTGTGGGTGGGATTCGCCGGTCCCCTGGGGCGCGTCATCGACACCACCTTCGGCTGGTTGTTCGGACTGGGACGTTTCCCTCTGCCGCTCGTCGTGGGGGGCATCGGCGTCGCCATGGTGCGGCGGCGCAGCGTCGAGCATCGGGTGCGTCTCGCCATCGGTTGGACGATCATCGCGCTCACCCTGCTCGGCGTCCTCCATCTCGTGAACGGGGAGCGCAGCATCGTCGCCGAGGTGGACGCCATGTCCCAGGCCGGCGGCTGGCTGGGGGCACTCGTCTGTGAGCCCATGCGCTCGACCCTCGGGTGGGCCGGTGCCCTCGTCGTGCTGCTGGCCGTCGCGCTCGGCGGGGTGATGATCGTCACCGCCTCGACGCTCCCTGAACTCACACGTCGATTCTCGGAATGGCTCCGCGGAGGCGCCATCGACGACATCGAGGACGACGACGCCGTCTCAGACGATTCCGCGGCGCGGGAGGGACGCACGGCTCGACGCGGCATCATCGATGCGCGGCCCCGCGACGAACGGGCCATGGCTCCCCGCATCTATGACATCGAGGTCGACGAGGAGCCGGAGGAGAATCCCCGCCCCGCCGGACGACGTCGCCCACCGGATGCCGAGCAGTCGCCGGCGGTGAAGACGCCGGAGTTCGTCGGCAGGTCCACCGCCAAAGTCGACAGCAATGAGCCGGCACGCGCCACCACGGCGACCGGGTCGGGCACGTGGACTCTGCCCCCGCTCGGTCTGCTCGGTGTCACCGAGGCCCAGGAGATCAACGTCGCGCGCGTGGCCGACCGCGGCAGGCTGCTCGAGGAGGCGCTCGCGTCCCACGGCGTCGACACGCGTCTCGTCGATCGCACCGTGGGCCCCACCGTCACCCGCTACGAGCTCGAACTCGGCGCGGGCGTGAAGGTGTCGAAGGTGGTCAACCTGGGTCGCGACATCGCCTATTCGATGGCCGCCACCGACGTGCGCATCCTCGCGCCCATCCCGGGCAAGTCGCGCATCGGTGTCGAGGTGCCGAACGAGACCCGACAGCTGGTCTCGCTCGGCGACCTCATGGTGTCGGACGAGGCGCGCGAGGCCCAGCACCCCCTCGACGTGGCCGTCGGCAAGGACATCGCCGGCAAGGCCGTGTTCCTCAATCTCGCGAGCACCCCGCACCTCCTCATCGCCGGTGCCACCGGTGCGGGCAAGTCGAGCGGCATCAACTCCATCCTCACCTCGCTCCTCATGCGCACCACCCCCGACGAGGTGCGCCTCATCCTCATCGACCCCAAACAGGTGGAAATGGGCCAGTACGCCAAGCTGCCCCATCTGCTCACCGCGCCCGTCACCAACCCGAAGAAGGCGGCCAACGCCCTCGGCTGGGCGGTGAAGGAGATGGAGAAGCGCTACGACCTGCTCGTCGAGGCCGGGTACCGCGACATCGGCGGCTACAACGCCGCCTTCGATCGCGGTGAACTCGAGGCGCCCGAGGGCGAGGGGAAGCGCGGTTTCGAGCGCATGCCCTTCATCGTCGTCGTCGTCGACGAGTTGAACGACCTCATGATGGTGGCGGCGCGCGACGTGGAGGAGTCCATCACCCGCATCGCCCAGAAGGCGCGCGCCGTGGGCATCCACCTCATCGTCGCCACGCAGCGCCCCAGTGTCAACGTCATCACCGGCGTCATCAAGGCCAACATTCCGGCGCGCATGGCCTTCGCCGTGTCGAGCCTCACCGACAGCCGCGTCATCCTCGACCAGCCCGGCGCCGAGAAACTCGTCGGTCGCGGCGACATGCTCCTCATGCCCGGCAACACGAACGTCGCCCAGCGCGTGCAGGGCTCGTGGGTGGAGGAGGATGAGGTGCGCAAGGTGGTCGCGCACTGGCGGCGCCAGGCGCCCGAGGTCGTGTACGTGAGCGGCATCGAGGGCGAGGACGCCGGCGTTCCCGGCGGCCAGGGCGGTCTGTTCGGGTCCTCGGACGAGGACGACCTCGTCGTGCGGGCGATGGAGATCGTCGTGCGCTCGGGGATGGGCTCCACATCGCTCTTGCAGCGCAAGTTGAAGGTCGGCTTCGCCCGTGCGGGACGTCTCATGGACGAACTCGAGGAACGCGGGGTCGTGGGCCCGAGCGAGGGGTCGAAGGCCCGTGCCGTGCTCATGTCGGTGGAGGAACTCGAGGAGATGCTCGGCCGATGACGTCCGCGGCGCATCCCTTCTCCGTCGTGGCGCGGGGATTGCGCTTCCCCGAGGGTCCGGTGGCGATGGCCGACGGCTCCGTGGTCGTGACCGAGATGTTCGGGGGGCGCCTTACACGCGTGCATCCCGACGGCACCACCTCGAGGGTCGCCGACATCGAGGGCGGAGCGAACGGTCTCGCGGTGGGACCCGACGGGGCGTTCTATCTGTGCAACAACGGCAATGCCTTCACCCCGGTGGAGAACGGCGAACTGCTGTATCCCGGACCATTCGACCCGGACCGCTACATCGGGGGTCGCATCCAACGGGTCGACCCGGTCACCGGCGAGGTGCGCGATCTCTACACCCGTGGTGGGGACGTCGACCTGCGCGCCCCGAACGACCTCGTCTTCGACGCGGAGGGCGGTTTCTGGTTCACCGACCACGGCATCCGCCACGGACGGGTGTCGGACCGCACGGGCATCTGGTACGCCACGATCGACGGGGGACGCATCGAGGAGATGATCTTCCCCGTCGACTCGCCGAACGGCATCGGGCTCTCGCCGGACGGCTCACGTCTCTATTGGGCCGAGACCTCCACGGGTCGCATCTGGGAACGCGATCTCACGGCCCCGGGTGTGCCCGATCCCGCGTCCGGGCCGCGCGTGTTGTGCGGGCTCCCCGGCCATCAACTGCTCGATTCGCTCGCCGTGGACGGCGACGGCAACGTCTGCGTCGCCACGCTCGTGAACGGCTGCGTCACGGTGGTGTCACCGTCGGGCGACATCGTGGCGCAGCACCCCACCGGCGACCGCATCACGACGAACATCTGCTTCGGTGGCCCCGACCACGCCACCGCCTACGTGACCGCGTCCTCCACCGGCACGCTGCTCGCCATGCGCTGGCCCGGAAAGGGCCTGCGGTTGCACTGGCAGTAGGCTCGTTCCGATGGGGAAGCGGTACTACATCGAGACCCTCGGCTGCCCGAAGAACCAGGTCGACTCGGAGAAGATCGCCGGAACCCTCATGGCCGAGGGCCTCGCCGCCACCGACGACCCCCGCAAGGCCGATGTGGTCGTGGTGAACACCTGCGCCTTCATCGAGGAGGCCCGCACCGAGAGCATCGACACGTTGCTCGCCCTCGATGGCGCACGCAAGCGCTCGTCCCGTCTCGTCGTCACCGGTTGCATGGCCGAGCGCTACGGGGACGAACTCGCTGCGGCCCTCCCCGAGGCGGACCAGGTCGCGGGCTTCGGCGTCCCCATCCAGCTCGGACGCAAACCCCTCGAGGTGAGCGTCCGGGTGCCCGAGTTCGACCTTCTCAATCTTCCTCGGCCCCGCAGCACGGCGCCGTGGGCGTACGTCAAGATCGCCGAGGGGTGCGACCGCACGTGCGGGTTCTGCGCCATTCCCAGTTTCCGCGGCCCGCAGCGCAGCCGCGACCCCCGGGCCATCCTCGACGAGGTCGACCAGTTGGGCGTGCGCGAAGTGGTCCTCGTCGCCCAGGACCTCGCGAGCTACGGCAAGGACCGCCCCGATGAACTCGGCGCCGGCTCCATCGTCGGGCTCGTGAACGACGTGGCGGCGCGTGTGGACCGTGTGCGGCTCCTGTACCTGTATCCGAGCGACCTCTCGGACGCCCTGGTCGACGCGATCATTGCCACCGGGGTCCCGTACTTCGATCTCTCCCTGCAGCACGTCTCCAAGGCCCACCTGCGACGGATGCGCCGCTGGGGGGAAGGGGAGCGCTTCCTCGAGCGCATCGCCCGCATCAGGTCCCTCGCCCCCGAGGCCGCCTTCCGTTCTAACTTCATCGTGGGGTATCCGGGCGAGACCGAGGAGGACCACGACCAACTCCTCGACTTCGTGCGCGAGGCCCGCCTCGACTGGTGCGGGTTCTTCGCCTTCAGCCCGGAGGAGGGCACGCACGCCATGACGCTCCCGGACCACGTGGACCCGTCGCTCGCCGCCGAGCGTCTCGCCGAACTGCGCGAGATTCAGGACGCGATCTCGGCCGCCCGCAGGGACGAATTGCTCGGCGAGACCCTGTCGGTGCTCGTCGACGAACCGGGCATCGCCCGTTCTTTCCGCGAGGCACCCGAGATCGACGGCGTCGTACAGGTGCCCGACTCGCTCGAGGTGGGTCGTTTCCACCACGTCGTCGTCGAACAGGTTTTCGGACCCGATCTCGTCGGCGCCCCGGTGGCCGAATCGTCGGGGGTGACCGGTGCCCGTTGATCCGAACGCCATCGTCACGTGGGCGAACGTCGTCACGGTGACGCGCGTGCTCATGTCGCCCGTACTGTTCGCCCTCATCCCCGACGACGGCCGGGGGTCGTGGGTGGCGCTCGTGCTGTGGATCGTCCTGTGCGGCAGCGACGGCTTCGACGGCTATCTGGCCCGGCGTCACGGCATCACCCGCAGCGGGGCCTTCCTCGATCCACTCGCGGACAAGGTGCTCGTGCTCGGGGCCATGTTCACCCTCGTGAGTCGCGACATCTTCTGGGTTCTCCCCGTCGCCATCATCACCGCCCGCGAATTGCTCGTGAGCATCTACAGGGTCATCGCCGGCTCGAAGGGCGTCTCGATGCCGGCGAGCCGCCTCGCCAAGGTGAAGACCTTCGCCCAGCAGTGGGCGGTCGGATTCGCCCTTGCCCCGCTCACCGTGGTCGACCACACCTGGACCTTCGTCGTGTGCATGTGGGTGGCCGTGGTGCTCACCCTCCTGAGCGGCGGGCAGTACGCGTGGCGCGCGGTCAAAGGCACCCTGTGACCGAACCGGCGCCGTTCCGTGAGGCGGAGCGGGCGGACCTCCAGCGACGCACCCTGCGGGTGCTCGTCACCGGTCAGATCATCGGAGCCGCCGCACTCGCCGCAGCCGTCACGGTGGGGGCCTTCGTCATCCAGGACATCCTCGGGGACGACACCCCGTGGGGAGGCATCGCCACCGCCACGGTGACGACCGGGACGGCGGTCATGTCGCACCGGCTGTCACGGCTCATGACCCGGCGCGGTCGGCGACCCGGTCTGCAACTGGGCTACCTGCTCGCGGCGGTCGGTGCGTTCATCGCCGCCGCAGGTGCCGAGACGTCCGTCCTTTCCTTGTTCATCGTCGGACTCTTCTTGTTCGGGAACGGCCAGGCCTCGAACCTGCTCGCTCGTTACGACGCCACAGATCTGGCCTCGCCCGATGCCCGTGCCCGGGCCATGAGTCGCATCGTGT
>JBDLRG010000001.1:0-12552 GCA_039800125.1 Actinomycetota bacterium | reverse complement strand
CGTGTCGCACAACACGAGGTGCGACGCACCCTTCATGAGGGCCGCCTCCACCACGCGCATCGCGAACTCGGGGTTCGACTTGTATCCGTCGAAGAAGTGCTCGAGATCCACCATCACCCGGCGCTCGTTGCGCACCAGGTGCTCGACGGAATCGGCCACCATGGCGACGCCCTCGTCGAACGTCGTCTGCAGCGCGTGCTCCACGTGGTAGTCCCACGACTTGGCGACGATGCACACCGCGCTCGTGCCCGCTTCGACGAGATTGCGCAGCGTCGGGTCCTCGTCCACCTTGCCCGCGGGGCGACGGGTGGAGCCGAACGCGACGAGGGTCGAGGTGCGCAGGTCGAGTTCGTGCGCGGCACGGGCGAAGAACTCGATGTCCTTCGGGTTCGCCCCGGGCCACCCGCCCTCGATCCAGTCCACCCCGAGGTGGTCGAGCTGCTCGGCGATGCGAAGTTTGTCCTCGACGGTGGCCGAGACACCCTCCACCTGCATGCCGTCGCGCAGGGTCGTGTCGAAGGCCTCGATCTTCTCCCGCTGTCCGGTTGCGTCGTCCATGTTCACCACCTGTCGTTCCTCTTTCCTGGGTTCTCGATTCCGTTCGGGGGAATGAAAAAGCCGCCCCCGGGGCGGCTGGTTGGCGCACGTCGAAGGGTCGACGCGCGCTAGCGAATAATGATGGCGACGGGCGCGGCGAGGGAGGTGCGGCGGGTCGACATGGCTCCAGTATCGCCGTGTCTCCCGCCGTGCGTCAACCCGACTGGGGAAAAACCTGTGGACAGCCCCATGCCCGGAACCCGGATTCCCGGGGTCGATACCGACCCGGAGACGGCACCTCTCAGGCCGGTTCGCACCATCCGCGGTGGGCGGGCACCTGACCGCGCACGACCTTGGCGTAGACCTCGGCGATGGCCCGCGTGATCGGCCCCGGGCAGGGCACCGCACGGTCGTCGACGGAGTTGATCGCGCTCACCTCGGCCGCGGTTCCGCAGCAGAAGATCTCCTCGGCGATGTAGAGGTCGGAGCGGGCGAGGTTCTCCACCCGCACCGTGTGCCCGAGTTCGGCCGCGATCGTCATCACGGTGTGCTGCGTGATGCCCTCGAGCGCACCGGCGGCCAGTGGCGGGGTGATGATGACCCCGTTGCGCACCGCGAAGAGGTTCTCGCCCGTGCACTCGCTGATGAAACCCTGGGGGTTCAGCAGGATCGCCTCGTCGTATCCGGCGCGCAGGGCCTCCACCTTGGCCAGCGACGAGTTGGCGTAGTTGGCGACCGTCTTGGCGGCCGGGGGAAGCGAGTTGTGGTCGAGGCGGGTCCACGACGAGATCTTCATGCGCACGCCCTTGGTGAGCGCGTCGTCACCGAGATAGGCGCCCCAGGGCCAGCAAGCGATGGCGACGTCCACCGAGCACGGGAGCGTGTTGAGCCCCATCTCCCCGTAGCCGTAGTAGGCGATGGGGCGCACGTAGCAGGAAGGGAGACCGGTGGAGCGCACCGTCTCGCGCGTCGCGGCGACGATCTCGTCGACGGAGTACGGGATCTCCATGCCGAGGATCTTGGCGCTGCGGAAGAGCCTCTCGATGTGCTCGGTGAGCCGGAAGATGGCGGGGCCGGCGTCGGTCTCGTAGGCGCGGATGCCCTCGAACACTCCGGTTCCGTAGTGGAGGGTGTGGGTGAGCACGTGCACCTTGGCGTCGTCCCAGTCGACCAGTCGGCCGTTCATCCAGATCTTCGGTGTGGGGACAAGGGCGGGCATGGGTGCTCCTCGGTGGGCCGGTGGGGGCGAGATTACTGGGGGGAGACGCGGGCGGCGACCGAATTGCCGATCTCGGACGTGGTGCCCGCCGGGACGTCCTCGCACGCCGCGCGGATGCGCACCGCCGCGGCCTGCTCACCGAGGAAGTCGAGCATGAGCGCGGCCGAGAGGATGGCCGCCACGGGATTGGCCTTTCCCGTCCCGACGATGTCGGGAGCCGAACCGTGCACGGGTTCGAACATGGACGGCCCGGTGCGTGCGGGATTGAGGTTCGCCGACGACGCCAGGCCGATTCCGCCGCTCACGGCACCGCCGAGGTCGGTGAGGATGTCGCCGAAGAGGTTGTCCGTGACGATGACGTCGTATCGGTGCGGGTCCTGCACGAAATAGATGCAGGCGGCGTCCACATGGTTGTAGGCGGTGCCCACGGAGGGGAAGTCGCGGGCCACCTCGTCGAAGGTGCGCTGCCACAGGTCGCCGGCGAAGGTGAGGACGTTCGTCTTGTGCACGAGGGTCACGTGACGACGCGGCCTCGACTCGGCCAATGCGAAGGCGTGGCGGATGCAGCGCTCCACGCCCATGCGCGTGTTGACGCTGCCCTGGGTGGCCACCTCGTGGGGGGTGCCGCGGCGCAGCACGCCACCCTCGCCCACGTAGGGGCCCTCGGTGTTCTCGCGGATGACGACGAAATCGTGGGCGGCCTCGTGGCCCGGAGCGGTGCCGCGGAAGGGGCGCTGATTGACGTAGAGGTCGAGTTCGAACCTCATCTTCAGGAGGAGCCCCCGCTCGATGACGCCGGGGGGAACCTCGGGGGTGCCGACCGCGCCGAGGAGGATGGCGTCGAAGCCGCGGAGTTCGTCGAGCACGGCGTCGGAGAGGATCTCACCGTCGCGCAGGTAGCGCGCCCCTCCGAGGTCGAAGTCCGTGGTGTCGATGTCGACACCGGCGGCCCGCACGACCTTGACCGCCTCGGCGGTCACCTCCGGTCCGATGCCGTCCCCGCCGATGAGTGCGATGCGATGGGTCATGGAACCCCAATGTAGGAGACAGGGATAGCCTTTTCCCCATGGCCAAGCACCGCCTGTCGCAGGAGACGTACGCGCGTCTCGAGGAGGAGAGGACCCGCCTCGAGCGAACAATCCTCCCCGAGATCGCCGACAAGATCAGTGCCGCCCGGGCCCTCGGCGACCTCTCGGAGAACGGCGATTACCACGCCGCCAAGGACGAGTACGGCATGCTCAACGACCGCAAGAACCTCATCATCGCGGTCCTCGAGGAATCCGAGATCGCCCCACGTCCGACGGGCGAAGAGGTGGCGGTGCTGTCGCTGGTCACCATCCTCTTCGACGGAGACGGCGCCGACATGGCCGAGACCTATCTCATCGGCCACATCGAGGAACGCGCCGAGGGCATCGAGGTCATGAGCCCGGTGTCCCCCATCGGTGGTTCGCTGCTCGGTCGGCGCGCCGGCGACCGCGTCGAGGTGACCCTCGAGAACGGCGCCAAGGTGGCCGTCGACATCGTGTCGGTGGAGAACCACTGAACGAGCACAACGTCCCCGTGCTGCCCCCCGGGCGCCATCTCGCCCTGCCGGGCAGGGGCACCACGTTCATCCGGGAGATTCCCGGCCCCGGCCCCGAGGCTCCCGTCCTCTTTCTCCTCCACGGCTGGACCGCGACGGCCGACCTCAATTGGTTCACTTGCTACGCACCGCTCGCCGAGAAGTGGCGCGTCGTGGCCATCGACCACCGGGGTCACGGGCGGGGCATCCGCACGACGCAACGCTTCAGCCTGGCGGACTGCGCCGACGACGTCGCCGCGGTGGCCGACCTCCTCGACATCCCCACCTTCGTGCCCGTCGGTTATTCGATGGGGGGCACGATCGCCCAACTGGTGTGGCGACGTCATCCCGACAGGGTGCGAGGTCTCGTGCTGGCGGCCACGGCCGCCCACTTCGTCGAGGAGCGTGCCGAGCGCGCCGCCTTCCTCGCGCTCACCGGGATCGGTGCCCTCGCTCGGCTGTCGCCCCGGCCGGTGCGCGAATGGGTGAGCGATCGGCTGTATCTCTCGCGCAAGACGATGACATGGGAACCCTGGGCCGCCCAGCAACTCGCCCAGCACGAGTGGCGCATGATCCTCGAGGCCGGGAGCGCTCTCGGCCACTACGACGCGCGTCCGTGGTTGCCCGAAGTGGACGTGCCCACGGGCATTGTCATCACGACGCGCGACGGCGTGGTCGACACCGAGCGACAGCGACTCCTCGGCCGCACCATTCCCCGTGCCCAGGTGTTCGAGGTGGACGGCAACCACGACGCGGTGTTCGCCCGCGCCGACCAGTTCGTCCCCGCACTGCAGGCCGCCGTCGAAGTGGCCGTCGTTCCCGCCGACTGAGCCGGATCCAGTCGCCCGGGAATCAGGCGTCGCGGAAGTCGAGGCCCACGTCGAGCACGGGGGCGGAGTGCGTGATCGCGCCGACCGCCACGAAGTGCACACCCGTCGCACCCACCTCCGCGGCGTCGGCGAGCGTCAGCCCCCCGCTCGCCTCGAGAACGGTGTCGCCACCCCCTGCGGCACGGTGCTCGCGGGTGACGGCGACGGCTTCGCGCATGAGCGCGGGAGACATGTTGTCGAGGAGCACCACGTCGGCTCCGGCGGCGAGGGCCTCGCGCAGTTGGTCGAGGTCATCCACCTCGATCTCGACGGGCACACCGGGTGCGCCGGCGCGCACACGGGCGAAGGCCTCCGCCACACCGCCGGCCGCCTCGATGTGGTTGTCCTTCACCAGAGCAGCGTCGTGCAGACCCATGCGGTGATTGACCCCGCCTCCGCAGCGCACCGCGTACTTCTCCAATGCCCGCAGTCCCGGGGTCGTCTTGCGGGTGTCGCGCACGCGGGCACCCGTCCCCACGAGTGCGTCGGCCCACCGCGCGGTGGCCGTCGCCACGCCCGACAGATGACAGAGGAGATTGAGCGCGGTGCGCTCGGCGGTGAGCACTCCCGCGGCCGGACCCTCGACGCGGGCGAGAACGTCACCGGGCCCCACCAGCGAGCCGTCCGAGACGAGTGCCTCGGTGCGGCAATCGGGACCGCAGACGATGTCCATGGCGGCGAGTGCCACGTGTATGCCGGCCGTCGTCCCGACGGCGCGGGACACGAAGTCGGCCACCGCCCGTTGTCCGGACGGGACGGTGGCGCGCGTCGTCACGTCGTCGCCCGCTCCCAGGTCCTCGGCGAGGGCGCGCGCCACCAGGTCGGCGACGGCGGCGGGGTCGAGACCGGCCGCGAGGAGGGCATCGCGCACCGCGGGCGACACCGGGTGGAGACCGATCACGCCGGTGCCTCGACGTCGGTCACCGTGCCGCCACCGGGAGCGACGCACGAGCACAGATGGACGAGCCATTCGTCGCGTTCCCCCGTTTCGTCGGTGCGTCGATGGCACCCCCGGCTCTCGGTGCGGGCGATTGCGGCGTCCACCACCGCGACGGCGACCGTGATCATGTTCGTGGCCTCGAACGACATCCGGGTCGGCACGACATCGATCGAGACGTTCGCGGACAGGGTGGCGAGGATGTCCCTGGCCGACCGGAGTCCCTCGGGTGAACGCAGGACCCCGACATGACGCGACATGGCCGAGCGCAGCGCGCGTCGGTGGTACGAGTCGAGGAGTCCCGCACCGGCCTCGTCGTCGATCGGTTCGACCCTCTCGGGAAGTCTCCACGAGAGGTCGTGACCGAGCCGCGTGCCGGCGACGACACCCTCGGTGAGGCTGTTGGAGGCGAGCCGATTCGCGCCGTGCACTCCGGTGCAGGCGGCCTCGCCCACCACGTAGAAGCCGGTGAGTTCCGTGCGTCCGTCGAGGTCGGCACGCACGCCGCCGCATGCGTAGTGCGCCGCCGGTGCCACCGGGATGAGTTCCTTCGTGGGGTCGATCCCGGCCGCGAGGCACGACGCGGTGATCGAGGGGAAGCGCTCGGCGAATCCGGTGATGCGACGGGCGTCGAGGTACACGTGGTCGTGCACTCCGGCTGGGGCCTCGGCCATGCGGGCACTGATGGCGGCCGCCACCACGTCGCGGGGAGCGAGGTCGCCCTGGGGGTGCACGCCCTCCATGACGCGGCGTCCGGCCGCGTCGACGAGCACCGCGCCCTCGCCGCGCACCGCCTCGCTCACGAGTGCCTGCTGACCCACGGCCTCGGTGCCCTGCCACAGGACGGTGGGATGGAACTGGATGAACTCGAGGTCGCATGCCGGGACCCCGGCGCGCATGGCGAGCGCGATGCCGTCGCCCGTCACCGCGGGCGGGTTCGACGTCGAGGCGTACACCTGGCCGTATCCGCCGGTGGCCACGACCACGGCGCGCGCCCGGATGAGACCCGTGCTCTCGACGCCGCCCGACTCATCGAGCATCGCCACCCGCACGCCGGCCACGGCGCGGTGACCCTGAGCGTCGTTGCCGAGCACCAGGTCGAGGCCGAAGGCGTGCTCGACCACCTGCACGCCGGCGAGGCGCACCGACTCGTCGAGGGTTCGCTGCACCTCGGCACCGGACTGATCGCCACCGGCGTGCACGATGCGTCGATGGGAGTGCCCGCCCTCGCGGGTGAGGGCCACGCCCTCGTGGGTGCCGGGGTCGAACGAGGCGCCGAGCTGCATGAGATATCGGATGGCGACGGGCGCCTCGGCCACGAGCGTGCGGACCGCCGGCTCGTCGCACAGTCCCGCGCCGGCCGCGAGCGTGTCGGCCACGTGGTTCTCCAGCGAGTCGGAGGGGTCGAGAACCGCCGCGAGTCCGCCCTGGGCCCAACTGGTGGAGCCGGCGTCGAGGGTGTCCTTCGTGACGAGCACCACCTCGCGCACCGGGCGCAACGCGAGTGCCGCCGACAGCCCGGCAGCCCCGGAGCCGATCACGACGACGTCGGTCTCGGTGGTCCAGGTGGGTTCGGGAGCCGCGAGACGGCGGGGGACACCGTTACTCGCCGACACGGGAGGGGGTTCCGATCGCGATCATGCGCTCGACGGAGCGACGCGCCTTGTCGGCGATGTCGCGGTCCACCTCGACGACGTCGCGCCCCTCCACGAGGGCACGCTCGAGCTTCTCGGGTGTGATCATCTTCATGTACTTGCACACCGCCGCGCGGTTGACGGGCTGGAAGTCGGTGGTGACGTTCACCTTGCGCAGCTGGTGGATCATTCCGGTCTCGGTGGCCACGAGCACCTTGCGGGCCTTCGTCCCCCGCGCCGCGTCGATCATGCCGCCGGTGGAGAGGATCCTCGTGCGCTCGGGCGGCACCACGCCCTCACCGGCCAGGTACATGGCGCTCGTGGCGCAGCCGCACTCGGGATGGATGAAGAGCTCGGCGTCGGGCTCGGTGGCGACCATGGCGCGCAGCTCTGATCCGTTGATGCCGGCGTGCACGTGGCACTCTCCCATCCAGATGTGCATGTTGGTGCGGCCGGTCTCTCGTTGCACATGGGCGCCGAGGAACTGGTCGGGACAGAAGAGGATCTCGATGTCGTCTGGGATCGAGCGCACGACGTCGACGGCGTTCGAGCTCGTGCAGCACACGTCGGTCTCTGCCTTCACCTCGGCGGTGGTGTTCACGTAGCTGACCACGACGGCGCCGGGATGGCGGGCCTTCCACTCGCGCAGCTGCTCGGCGTTGATGGCCTCGGCGAGCGAGCATCCCGCCTTCTCGTCCGGGATGATCACGGTCTTGTCGTAGGAGAGGATCTTGGCCGTCTCGGCCATGAAGTGCACGCCGCAGAAGACGATCGTCGACTGGGGCACCGTGGCCGCGATACGGGAGAGAGCGAGGGAGTCCCCGACGTGGTGGGCGACGTCCTGGATCTCGGGAACCTGATAGTTGTGCGCGAGGATGACAGCGTCCTTCTCGTCGGCCAATGCACGCACGCGCGCCGCCCACGCGGCATCGGCGACGAAACTCACTCCGTCAGGCTAGGCCCCCTCGAGGCTCCACGTGCGCTCGTGAAACGATGCACAGTCTGTGTCACACCGCCGATGTCACGGGCGGATCGAACCAGAACGAGCGGATGGCGTCGGCAAGCGACCCTGTCGCCGCGCCCGGGTCGGTGACCGTCTCGTCGGGGGTGTCGGCGAAGCGCAGCACCGACCCGCATCCGTTGTCGGCCACGAGCACGACGAGCCTCACCCGACGGCGGTGCTCGTGCATGCTGGGTGCGCCCTCCACGGTGCCGTCGGCAGACAGTGGGGCCGCCCAGCCGGTCGTCACGATGGCGGCGGCGTCGAACATGCGGGCGAGCGAGCTGGACGGCGCGGCGAGCAGTTCGTACACGTCGGGGTGCTGGGCCAGGAAGCACAGGTTCGGCTCGTCGATGGCGCGATCGGCGGTGTTGACCCCGTAGAGCCGGGCACCCGGGAGCTCGAACGAGTCGATCATCGAGTGGAGTCTCCGCTCCACCTCCTCTGCCGCGGCGAGGGGATCGGGGAGCAGGCGGGGTGTGTCGTGGGCGTCGTGGTCCATGGCGGGCATGTGTGATGGTCCGGTGGGACACGGGCAGGAGGCGCCACGTGCACCACCGATACGCTCGGGACCATGTCTTCACCGATGACGCTCCCCCAGAAGGTGTGGGACCAGCACGTCGTCCACAGCGCGCCGGGCGAGGCCGACCTTCTCTACATCGACCTGCATCTCGTGCACGAGGTGACGAGCCCGCAGGCTTTCGACGGATTGCGCCTCAACGGTCGCACGGTGCGACGACCCGACCTCACCGTGGCCACCGAGGACCACAACGTCCCCACCGCCGACATCGACCGCCCCATCGCCGACCCCGTCTCGGCCCGGCAGGTGCAGGTGTTGCGTGACAACGCGCGCGAGTTCGGATTCCCGCTGTTCCCCATGGGCGACCCGGGACAGGGCATCGTCCACGTCATCGGCCCCGAGCAGGGACGCACCCTGCCCGGTATGACGATCGTGTGCGGCGACAGCCACACCGCCACCCACGGCGCGTTCGGGGCGCTGGCCTTCGGAATCGGCACGAGCGAGGTGGAGCACGTGCTCGCCACCCAGACCCTGCCGCAGTCGCGCCCGAAGTGGATGTCCATCACCGTCGACGGCGAGACGCCGGCCGGCGTCACCGCCAAGGACATCATCCTCGCCATCATCGGCAGGATCGGCACGGGCGGCGGCATCGGCCATGTCATCGAGTACCGCGGCTCGGCCATCCGGGCACTCTCGATGGAGGGACGCATGACCGTGTGCAACATGAGCATCGAAGCCGGTGCCCGCGCGGGACTCATCGCCCCCGACGAGACGACGTTCGCCTACCTGAAGGGCCGCGCCCATGCCCCGACCGGCGCCGACTGGGACCGGGCGGTCGAGCACTGGCGCACCCTGCACAGCGACGAGGGCGCGGCATGGGACACCGAGGTGTTCATCGACGCCTCCACGCTCTCGCCCCATGTCAGCTGGGGAACGAACCCCGCCCAGGTGCTGCCCATCGACGGCACCGTGCCCTTCCCCGCCGATGCAGCCGACCCCACCGCGGCCGACGCGGTGCGTCGCGCACTCGACTACATGGGCCTCGAAGCGGGCACACGCATCCGCGACATCGCGGTGGACACCGTGTTCATCGGCTCGTGCACGAACGGTCGCATCGAGGACATCCGTGCCGCGGCCGAGGTGCTGCGCGGGCGCAAGGTGTCGGTGAAGCGCGCCATGGTCGTGCCGGGCAGCCACGCGGTGCGCGCCCAGGCCGTGGCCGAGGGACTCGACAGGGTGCTCACCGAGGCCGGCGTCGATTTCCGCGAGCCGGGCTGCTCGATGTGTCTGGCGATGAACCCCGACAAGCTCGCCCCCGGCGAGCGCGCGGCGAGCACGAGCAACCGAAACTTCGAGGGACGTCAGGGCCGCGGGGGGCGTACGCACCTCGTCTCCCCCGCCGTCGCTGCGGCCACAGCCGTGGCCGGACGCTTCGCCACGCCGGAGGACCTCGCATGAAAGCCGTGCGCGTCATCACCGGCCGCGGCGTGCCGCTGACGCGGAGCGACGTCGACACCGACCAGATCATCCCCGCCGAATGGCTGAAGCGGGTCGAGCGCACGGGCTTCGAGGCGGGGCTCTTCTCCACGTGGCGCGACGACCGCGACTTCGTCCTCAACGACGAGCGCTACGCCGGGGCGAGCATCCTCGTGGCCGGCGCCAGTTTCGGAGTGGGTTCCTCGCGCGAGCACGCCGTGTGGGCCATCCAGCAGTACGGCTTCGATGCGGTGATCGCGCCGAGTTTCAGCGACATCTTCCGCAACAACTGCACGAAGAACGGCCTCGTCCCCGTGGTGCTGCCGCAGGCGATGGTGGAGCGGCTGTGGAAACTTCTCGACGAGGATCCGGGAACCGAGATCGTCGTCGACATGGAGAAACTCGTCGTCGAGGTGCCCGCCGCCGGAATCATCGAGTCGTTCCCGATGGACCCACCCACGCAGCACCGCTTCCTCCACGGTCTCGACGACATCGGTCTCACGCTGTCGCACGCCGGCGCCATCGACTCTTTCGAGGCGAGCCGGCCGAGCTGGCTCACCCGCAGCTGAGCGGCGTCACAACAGGCTGCGAAGGCCCGTCGCTCGGCGCACCGGTCGACCGAGCGCTGTCGCCACCGCCTCCCGCGTGGCTACCACGGTGAGCCTCTTCTTGGGGCGCGAGATGCCCGTGTAGAAGAGCTCGCGCGTGAGGATGCGTGAGTCGCCGCGCGGCAGGACCACGATCGCATGGTCGTACTCGCTGCCCTGGCTCTTGTGGATGGTGAGGGCGTGCACCGTCTCGAGGCCCGACAGCCGAACCACCGGGATGACACGGGGTCCGTCGGGTCCGGGGAACGCGACGACGCGACGGTCGCCGTCGATGCACACGATGCCCACGTCACCGTTCGCCAGTCCCAGCACGTCGTCGTTGCGCGTGACCATGACCGGACGCCCCGGGTAGAACTCCCCGCCCTTCTCGCCGACGAGACCGGCGCGCACGACGCGATTGACGCCCTCGACGCCGAGGAGTCCGCGGCGATGGGCGCAGAGGAACTGGGCCTCCCCGTGGATCGACAGCGCCCCGGCGAAGTCCCCGCCCGCGGCGGCACCGGCCGCACGGTTGGCGATGGCGATCATCTCGGCGGTCACCGCGTCGAGGCGCGCGACGTTCTCCACGGGTTCGATCCACTCGAAGTCGGGGCCGGAATCCTCGAGCAGGGTGAGCACGTCGTCCACCGAACCGCTCGTGGAGAGACCACGCACCGCAGTGACGAGACGGTTGATGCGCGAATCCTCCTTGAACCGGTGCTGCGCGGTGAGGACGTCCGTACGTCGGGCGATGATCGGGGACGTCGCGCGAGCCGCCGCGATGTCGCCGAGCACGGTTCCGGCGTCCACGCTGGCGAGCTGGTCGGGGTCCCCCACGAGCCACAGTTCCGCGTCCTCGCGCATCGCCGCGAGGAGATGATGCATGAGCGACAACGACATCATGGACGCTTCGTCGACGATGACGATGTCCTCGTCGAGGGGTCGGCCCGGTCGCCGGGCGAAATGGGGCGTGCGTCGCGGCGAGTACCCGAGCAGTTTGTGCACCGTGCGAGGGGTGGTCGCGGCGAGGATCCGCTCCCTCAGTTCGTCCGTGAACGGCGGGAAGTCTCTGGGCGGCGTGACGAAGGCGTTCTCCAACGCCTCGCGCATGCGGCGGGCCGCCTTGCCCGTCGGCGCCACGAGGGCCACCGAGACGGCGACATCCGGCGCGGCGGAGAACCGTCGCACGAGGTCGGCGGCGATCCGCGTGGTCTTGCCCATACCGGGACCACCGAGGACGACCGAGAGATGTGACCCCCCATCCCGCAGGAGCGCAGCCGCCACGGCGCGTTCCTCCGCACGGGCACGGGCGATGTAGAGGCGGTCGTCGTCGAGAACGAAGGGAATCCCCGGACGCGGCTCGTCGGCCCCGGAAGCATCGACGAGGGCAGTGACGCCGACGAGTTGGGCACGCAGGGCGGCGGGGTCGACGTGCGACGTGTCCCGCTCGGGGAGGAAGGAGTCGATGTCGGAGAGGTCGAGACAGCTGTGTCCGTCCTCGCCCGCGCGCAGGGTGAGCACCATCGCCAGGCTGGCCAGCGGGGCGGCGTCGGGATCCGCACGTGCGATCTCGTGGAGGAGACGCACCGCGTCGACGAGGGCCGGGGTCAGCGATCCCGCCTCGATGAGTTCGTCGAGGGAGGGGGTCGTCACTGCTCGCTCCTTCCGGACATGGCATCGGACAGGGCGGCCCACAGACCGCGGGGGGCGCGCCACTGGAACACTCCGAAGGGAACGCCGTTCTCGACGAATGCCGAATCGGCGGTCATGCCGCGGAGGAAGAAGTACGCCACTCCCCCGATGACGTCGTCGGAGTGGAGGTCCGGCGCCCGCCAGCGGAGGAACCGATGGAGCGCCACCCCGTAGATGAGGGCCTGGAGGGGATAGTGGTGCTCGACCATCGCCTGCGTCAGTCGACTCGGTGCGTAGGCGGAGATGTGCGTGGCATCACCGACGTTGCCGAGCCTGTTGCTCTTGTAGTCGGTGATGAAGAGACGCGGTGCACCGTCCACGGGGACGCGCAGCACCGCGTCGATGGATCCGTTGATGAGACCGGCCAGAGGCACTCCGGCGAAGGCGGGGCCGGCGAGTTCACGGGCATAGTCGCGCAAGGGATCGTCGTCGGGGAGTCGATCCACGAGCACCCGCCCGACGTCGGCGACCGACACGCCGGCGCTGAGGTGGGCGAGTCCCATCTCGAAGGAGAGTTCCG